>NZ_DATCSO010000040.1:0-5413 GCF_036568425.1 Salegentibacter sp.
TAGATGAGACACATCGGTTTGGATACATAAAACATAAGCCGGAGTTCCTGTTTCTGAAAGGCTAAGAGGTATGGCCTGGTATAACATCGTTCTAATACAACCCGCCGCATCCTGCATACGATAGGAAAAGATGTTCTTATAGTCCAATCCCTCCTGCTTATTCAAAAATTGGGTATAAAACTGACTAATGACCTGACTTTTAAGTTTGATCTTCTCCACTTCTGAAGGCAGTATATTTTGCATCAAATCCTGTAATTGAATATTTTCAAGAGCTTTTCCTATAAAAATCGAAGCGGAATCCGATAAATATTCCAGGCTCATATCCAGAAGATTTACGATATAGGAATAGGAATTCCCAGGAGTGGTAAGCGCAATTAGTCTTTTGAATTCTTCGGAAAGCTTAAAAGATTCGGTGCCGTTTAGTTTGCAGGAATATGCCCTGGCCCAATGATCAGAGATTTTTTGCAGGTCACTTTGCATTCTTAGCTGGCTTTGAAAGAATAAAGGTACTAATATAGAAAATCTGCCAGAAGTTACTGAATAGAAAAACCTTCAGAAATTCTCTGAAGGTTTTTTCCTTAAATGGGTAGACAAATTCAGGCTAGACCAAATTTTACTTTTATGCCCCAAACATATCTCCCGGAAGTTATGCCCTACCCAAACTTCCTGGAGGATCCTGCCTACTAATCTCCCATTTTTAATGCTGCTAAGGTAAAGCGCAAAAACAAAACGTGAAATACCACAAAAGTGGTAGATTTTGAAGTTTTCTGAAAGAAGTTGGAATTCCTTCAGTAAAAATAACATAGAGAAAAATTGAAGGTTTGGAACTGTTCTAAGCGTGTTTCAGAGCTTTACACAGCTTTTACACCACTACAGAGTTTACTGATCAGTTCAAGCGCTTGAATGCAGTACTGAAGGAATTTGAAGTTAAGGATTATAGAGAACAACCATTTCTTAAGATTAAAATGATAGATTTAAATAGAAAAACCTTATCAATGTAGGAAAGTCTCGATGATAAAAATAAGAGTTTCACTAGCTATATACACTTTGTTTCAATTCATATTATACAACTTCAATTAATATAGCGATTTATCATTTATTACGGTGGGTAACAACAAGAACAGAAAACATAAGTATTTAATCGTCCCCCACCAATAAAAAAGCCCAACAAGAATCGGGATAGGTTCTGGCCCGGCGACATCAAAGTTTTATTTAAAGGAAAAATATAGGATTTCAGGTCAAAAAAAGCATAAGTGGCCATTATTAAAGTGTTTATGCAAAAACTAATGTTTATTAATGTTTGAGCGCAAATCATATAGTCTTTTATGCTAACCCAACAGAGTATAAAGAAAGAAGTTTCTGAAAATAAGAATTGCTATCTTTAAGTCCTACTAACCATAATAGTTAATCTTACAAAGCATGGAAGACCCCTTTTCGGACATACCGGAATACACTCCTCCCGTAATTGTAACTGAACACCCGAACCAGTCAATTTATATTCTTAAAGAAGAAACGTTCTTTATAAGAACCCAAGAAGAGGAAATTTCAATCACAGGCGATATAAAGTTTAAATGGTTTCCCCAACTTGGTGTGCAATTAGAAGGCGTAACTGATAAATGGAATTTCTTTGGGGATAAAGGCAATTTCGATGTTTTAACTCCAGATAAGGTATTGTTAGGAAAGGCATTCACGATCCAGGAGCGCTACGCGAACAATCGGTATATTCTAAAAGCAATCTTTGTAAGAGATTGTTTCACGGGCGATATTACAATACCCGTAAATGAGGTTAAGTTCTCGATTCCCAATATGTCACGGTTCGATGGCCTAAACATAAAAGAAGGAAAAGATAAATCATATTCTGGTAGGATATTCCTGAAATTAGCTAATCAGGAAATAACTATTGATAAGTTACCAGATTTCGAAAAACGTATATCGGCCCTAAAAGACGTCGGAGGATATCATATCACATATTCAGGTAAAATCTCCTTTAAGACTGCAAAAAGTCTCAGAGACATGAAAAAAGATATGGAGGTGTTGAACTGTTTTATTCAGCTACTTAACGGTTCTCAGAAATCCGCCTTATTTTTCTCAGGAATAAGTGACGGTGAAACCGTTTGGACTGATTTCAGGAGTGCGGGAGTTGATCCATATCACGAGAGAGGAACTTCATGCTTTCCTCGTTACTTCTTAAGTCAGAATGATTTATCAGAAATGGAGGTGGTTTACGCAAACTTGTTAGATTTCTGGACTAAGAATGATCACAAAACAATGATTCGCTCCGCTGTAAATTGGTACTCCGAGGCTAATACCAAACCATGGTACCACTCAAACACTAGTATGATCATTTCACAAAGTGCACTTGAGCTGTTTTATAACTGGTACATGATTGAAAAGGATAGCATACTTAGGGGAGATATAAGATTAAGTGCTGCTAACAAAATAAGATTGCTATTATCTAGAATAGGAGTAAAGAATGAGGTTCCGGAAAAATATAAAGAGATAGTTAGCTTTCTCAACAATCCTAAAAACAAGAACGAGGAGGACGCCATAGATGCTACAGTTCTTTTCCGTAATGCTATAGTACATGGAGAATACGAAAAGAGAGCTAAACTTTCGAACCCATCACCAAAGTTTAAGTCTGAGGCTAACAATCTTTCATTATGGTATCTCGAGTTATGCCTACTATATACACTAGGCTATAAAGGAAGATATTCCAACAGAACAACAGCGAAATATGTATCTGACCATGAGTTAGTACCGTGGAATGACAAAAAACCTGATTGACTGATTAATGGTTCGCTAAACCAGCCAATAAAAAACCGCAACTCACTATAATGCTGTGTGTTACGGTTTTCCTCTGTGGTCCCACCTGGGCTCGAACCAGGGACCCCTTGATTATGAGTCAAGTGCTCTAACCAGCTGAGCTATAGGACCAATCCCGATATTATTAAAATACCCGAATTTTAGGAGTGCAATATTAGTACATATTTTCAATCTCTGCAAGACTTAACGCAATTTCCTTACTTGCTTTTTTCCTTCTCTTCGGGCTGATTTTTTTCCATACAAAGTTCCACCAATACTCCGTGGGCGCTTTTGGGGTGTAAAAAGGCCACCAGCTTATTGTCGGCGCCGGGTTTTGGCGTTTTATTCAGGAGTTGAAATCCTTCCTTTTCAAGGCGGGAGATTTCGGCTTCAATATCGTCTACGGCAAAGGCGATGTGATGAATGCCCTCTCCTCGTTTTTCTATGAATTTAGCAACTGGACTATCGGCATTGGTGGCCGCAAGCAGTTCTATCTTGCTTTCCCCGGTCTTAAAAAACGAAGTACTCACCCCTTCGCTCTCTACGGTTTCGGTTTTGTAAGGCTCGCTTTTTAGCAAGGCTGTATAGGTGGCATTGGCTGCTTCAAGGTCTTTTACAGCAATGCCTATGTGTTCAATTTTTTTCATCTGCACAATAATTATAATTCAATGATTTCATTTTGTTTATCCCGTCCCGGTGATTATCAGGAAGAGATGACCATTCTTTTTGTTTTCAGCAAAGGAAATAGGTATTTTCATAAATCCAAAGTTCGGGAATTTTTAATTAGCTATTTTTGCAGTATGGAAACAAACAGACAAAAGAAAATAGGAGGGGTTTTACAGAAGGATCTGGCAGATATCCTTCAGAATAACCTCAGGGAAGCGGGAAGAACGGGAATTTTGATTTCGGTTTCCAAGGTGAAGGTCACTACAGATCTTTCTATCGCCAAAGCATACCTCAGCATTTTTCCCTCAAAATTTGCCGAAGAGATCCTGGAGGAGATCAATGAGGTTAAACCAAAAATAAAGCACGAGCTGGCGCAGCGCACCAGAAACCAATTGCGTAAAATGCCGGAGATCTCTTATTTTATAGACGATTCGCTGGAATATATTGAAAACATAGAAAAATCTATCAAGGGAGACGAGAACCCTATTTCCAACCCTGATCTATTGGACAAAAGGAAAAAATCTTAATTTGAAGTTTCCGCTCTACATCGCCAGGCGCTACCTTTTTACCAAAAGCAGCAATAACGCGATAAATATCATCACGATAATTGCGGCCATTGGGGTGTTTGCGGGAGCCTTTTCATTATTTATCGTACTCTCCGGATTTGCTGGATTGAAGGATTTCAGCCTTCAGTTTTCCAACGAATTCGATCCCGATCTAAAAGTACTTCCCGAAAGCGGAAAAACATTTCATTTTGATGAGACCCAGACCGAAAGACTCTCGGCAATTGAAGGGGTAGCAATGTTCACCAAAGTAATTGAGGAACGGGTTTTCCTGGAATACCGCCAAAAGAATGACTGGGCATATATCAAGGGAGTCGATAAAAATTATCGCCTGGTGAACCAAATAGACAGCGCCCTCGTGACCGGAAGCTGGTTAACCGATAGCGAGGCCCAGGTAGTAGTGGGCAATACGATTTCACGCAAACTCGGACTTAGTATCTTTAATTATCAAACGCTACTGAAACTCTGGGTCCCAAAACCCGGAAAAGGCCAGGTGAGCCTTGCCAGTCCCGATGCGGCTTTCAGCAGACAATCGGTCATCACCAGTGGAATATACAGTATCAACGAAGAGTTGGATGGGAAATATGTTTTCACTAACCTGAATCTTGCAAAAAACCTGTTAGATCTTGAAGATGATACCTATTCGGCGGTTGAAATTAAATTGAAACCAGGGGTAAGTCCCTCAGAGGTAAGCTCTGAGATCGCTTCGGTTTTTGAAGATAAGGTGATCCTGAAAAACAGGGCGCAGTTAAACGAGACACTTTACAAGATGCTGAATACCGAAAACCTCGCGGTTTATCTCATCTTTACCCTGGTACTTATTATCGCGCTTTTTAATGTAGTAGGTTCTATTATTATGGTGATCCTGGACAAGCGGGAGAACATTAAAACCCTTTACAGCCTTGGTGCCAGCGCATCCCAAATAAAACAGATCTTTTTCACCCAGGGAATGCTTATGACGCTTTTGGGTGGAATTTTAGGCTTGCTTTTCGCAATAATTATCGTTTATCTTCAAATGCAATTCGAATTGGTAATGATCACGCCCAGCCTGGCTTATCCGGTAGCCATTAAGCTCGAAAACATACTTATTGTGTTCTTTACTATCGCCGTGTTAGGCTTTGGGGCTTCCTATATTGCCGCCGGAAGAAGTAAGAAAGCTTTGCAGAGCGCTTAATTCTACAAGAATTTCAAATTCCCGGTGAATTTAAATTGATGAGATCCCGGATCACGTCCGGGATGACGGTGAATTATGTTAAGTACAGTGATCCTGAGCTTGACTCAGGATCTCATTCGAGAAAGATTTTAATTTGAGACATCCCAGGGAATCTTAGACAAACTGGTAGCCGGCAAATTCTTTTTCTACCTCATCAAAAGCCGCGAAA
>NZ_DATCSO010000041.1:0-11042 GCF_036568425.1 Salegentibacter sp.
CACCAAATAAAATGCACAAGCAAAGCACCTTGAAAAGAAAACAGTATAAATCAAAAAAGCTGAACAATGGGAACATTGTTCAGCTTTAATTAATAAATTTAATCCTTTAATAATCTGTATCGGTTATTTAGGACTAGACAACTTCTTCCAGTTTTCTTTGTTTTCGTGCTTCTATTCTATTGGCTGTTTTAACTTTCGCACGGTTTACCAGATAAAACATTACCGGTACAATAACCAGGGTCAAGAAGGTTGCGAAAACAAGTCCGAAAATAACCGTCCATGCCAATGGGCCCCAGAAGATCACGTTATCTCCTCCAATATATATTTTGGGATTGTAATCTATGAAAAGGCTGAAGAAATCGATATTTAATCCAACGGCCAAAGGAATAAGTCCCAATACTGTAGTAATAGCGGTTAAAATCACTGGTCTTAACCTGGAAATCCCACCTCTTACAATACAATCAAAATATTGCTCACGGGTTAATAGCTGATCGTCATCTAATCCCAACTCGTTTTTCTGCCGGTCTATGAGAATTTGGGTGTAGTCTACAAGTACAATGGCGTTGTTAACCACAATCCCTGCCAGTGAGATAATGCCCATCATCGTCATAATAATAATAAAGTCCATTTGGAAAATAATAAGACCAAAAAATACTCCTACCAAACTGAGCATTACCGCCATTACGATGATTATTGGCTTAGATATCGAGTTGAACTGGGCAACAAGGATCAAAAGAATTCCTCCAATAGCAATAAGCAAGGCCTTTAGGAGGAAGTTCATATTTTCTTCCTGTTCTTCCTGTTCCCCGGTGAATTCTAGAGATATTTCCTTCGGAAGATCGTAATTCTTCAACTCGGTTTTCAGGCGTTCTACAATTTCATTCCCGTTATAACCTTCAAGTACATTGGAGTATAAGGTGATTACCCGTTTTAGATCTTTTCTTTTAATGGAGCTGAAGGAAGAAGCCTTATCAGTGGTAACCAGCGAGGAGATAGGCACCTGTACAATTTCCCCGGTATTCTGATCCATAAAAGTCACAGGTTGATTGAACAAGGCGTTTTCATCATAACGAAATTCCTCATTGAAACGTACATTTACTTCATAGTCGTCATCACCTTCTTTGTAGGTAGAAACTTCCTCACCATAAATAGCTCTCCTAAGGGTCTGTCCAACTGCTGAAGTAGAAACTCCGAGTTGTCCGGCTTTTCTGCGGTCTACTTTTACGTCCAGTTCAGATTTTGATTTATTGACATCTATTTTGAGATTCTCTATTCCTGGAATACTTAGCCCCTGGATATAGGCTCGCATGTTTTCTGCTTCAGCAAGCATTTGCTCATAATCCTCTCCCTTTAATTCCATATTGATTGGATAACCGGAAGGAGGACCTGCCTGGTCTTTTTCTACAATAACCGATGCTCCCGGAAAGCCCTGTACAGCATCTCGTACTTCGCTTAAGACCTTGCTACTTCTCACACCGCGTCTTTCATTGAACTCCCGCATGGAGAGGGTGATTTTGGCTTTATGAGGCATTTCGTTTTGTTGACCGCCATCGGTCATGGGGTTTCCTGAACCTTCTCCTACCTGCGAGATAGCCGATTCGACCATAAAATTATACCCGTCTTCATCTTCGTACTTTTTAATAACTTCAAAAACCTGGCTCTCTATTTTTTTAGTGAGCTCGTTGGTTTTGTGTATATCGGTACCTTCGGGATATTCGATATAAGTAATGATTTGCTTAGGTTCATTTTCGGGGAAGAACAATACCTTGGGTTGCACCAATGCGATCAAAACGAAGGATACAAAAAGCAAAAATAATGTTCCGAAGAAAAATAAATATGCTTTTTTCCCACGGAGCGCATAGACAAGGGTTCTCTCGTACATACTCTCCATCTTTTTGAGGGCTCTTACCTGGAAGAAGTCTACTGCCTTAGAAATAAAATATTTATAAGCCCAAAGAAGGATTACTATCAGGATAAGAATATTTCCAAAAGCTCTCAGGACACCTGTCGATAATACGAAACCAAGGATTAGTAGGATAATTCCTGTAACTCCAAGAATTAGGCTAAGCCGTATAAGTCGTTTTTTGGAAAAGGATTTTTCCTCGGTTTTCATAAACTGGGAGGTAAGCATCGAATTGATTATCAATGCTACAAAAAGGGATGATCCCAATACTATGGAAAGAGTAATTGGAAAAATCATCATAAATTTCCCTACAATACCCGGCCATAATCCCAGTGGGAAGAAGGCCGCCAGGGTAGTGGCTGTTGAAGCGATAATTGGCCAGGCGATCTCTCCTAAACCTTGCTTTGCAGCTTTGGTTCTGGGCATTCCCTGGTCCATCAGGGAGTATACATTCTCCACAACCACAATCCCGTTATCAACCAGCATACCCAGCCCCATTACCAAGGCAAAAAGAACCATGGTATTTAGCGTATAGCCCATACTGGAAAGAATGATATAGGAAAGGAACATGGAAAGCGGGATGGCAATTCCTACAAATAAGGAGTTCCTGAAACCAAGAAAAAACATAAGCACCAGAACCACGAGAATTACTCCAAAAATAATGTTGTTAACCAGGTCATCAACCTGGTTAATAGTTTGGGTAGATTGATCGTTGCTTAGGCTAATGTGTAAACTTTCCGGGAGGTAATTTTCCTGTTCAGTTTTAACGATCTCCTTGATACTTTCTACTGCCTCTATCATGTTTTTGCCGGCACGCTTTTTAACATCCAGCATTACGACAGGTTGGCCATACTCCCTGGCAAATGTCGTGGCGTCTTTTTCTCTGAATTTAATTTCAGCGATGTCCTTGAGAAAGATAAGACCACCATCACGTTTTACCACCACATCGTTTAACTCATCGGGATCTTCTATTTCCCCGATTATCCTGATATTTTTTTGTGCTCCACTGGTAATTATATTCCCTCCGGAAATTGTGCGGTTTTCAGCGTTTACTGAATTTACAATATCGTCAAAACTAACCTTTGAAGCTGTCATTTTATAGACATCCACTGCGATTTCAACCTCCATATCTTCTGCTCCACGAATTCCCGCCTCTTTAATCTGAGGGAGGAGTTCTATTCGCTCCTGAAGGTATTCGGCATACTCTTTTAACTGCTGTACGGTATAATCTCCCGTAAGGTTAATATTAAGGATGGGCATTTCCTCGGTAAGGTTCAAATCGAAGACGTTGGGCTCCACTTTGGCGCCGTTATCCAAGGTAGGCCATGTTGTTTCGGCTTTTACAAGATCTACCTTGTCCTTGACTTTTTGCCTGGCAACATCGACCTCTATATCTTCTTCAAACTCAACAATTACAAGGGAATAATCCTGAAGTGTGTTTGAGGTGATTTCCTTTACCCCTGCAATATTATTGAACTCTTCTTCCAGAGGCTCTGTAATAAACTTCTCAACATCTTCTGCAGAATTCCCCGGGTTGACCGAACTCACATAAATTTTGGTTTCAATAACCTCTGGAAACGATTCCCTGGGCATATTATAATAGGACATAAGCCCACCTATCATGATTATAGCGATAATCACGTAGACCGTCATTTTATTACCAATGGCCCAGGAAGAAAGTTTAAATTCCTTGTCTAATTTCATGTTACTCCTCGTTTCTTATTTTTACTTCCTGACCTTCGCGTAGATTTTTGGAGCCTTCCACAATAAGGATCTCTCCTGGTTGTATGCCTTTGGTAATTTCTATTAGGTCCTGGTAAACATAGCCGGTCTCGACAATCTTTTTATGGGCGATCCCTGTTTCATCTTCAGAATCTTTTTCCAAAACATACACAATATTTTCTCCCAAAGCATTTTTCTGAACAGCATTTTCCGGAATAACTATCGCATTTTCAGCGGTGTAATCGTTTAGTTTTATTGTAGCAATCTGGTTGGGCCTGATTAATTTATCTTCATTAGGCAAAGCCACCTGAACCTCAAAGGTGCGATTGTTGGGATTAATATAGCTTCCCACCTGTCTTACTTCACCTTCATACTCTTTGTTTATAGAGCCAATTTTAATTTTTACCTGAGTGCCTTTTTTTATCATATTGAGATAATTTTCAGGTACCGCAGCTTCCACATACATATTTTTTAAACTTATTAGTCTGAATAACGGACTCTGCCCGGGATTCACTACCTGGCCTTCATCTGTGATAACTTCGTCTATAACTCCGCTAAATGGAGCGGTAATCACAGTTTTGGCAAGACGGGATTTTAATTGGTCCAGTGATCTCTGGATTGCCTCATAATTTGTTTTAGCTTCCAGATATTGCATTTCAGAGCCTATGTTTTGTTCCCATAATCTCTCCTGGCGTTCAAAACTGGTTTTTGCTAAAGCGACCCGTGTTTCAAGTTGTGCAAGCTCACTCGAAAGTCCTCCATCATCTATAATAGCCAGGGTCTGGCCCTTTCTTACATTCTGGCCTTCTTTTATTCTGATATCGGTTAAGACACCTGAAAACTCTGGATAGATAATAATATTTTCATCGGTAGCGACATCGCCCTGAACTTCAGAAAAATGCTTAAACAAGGTATCTTGAATAGTCTGGGTGGTAACCAGGTCTAACCTGCGGTTTTTATCAAGCCGGTTAATGGCTTCATCCAACTGGTCTATTTTCATGGCCAGTTCACTTTGCTTTTGGCCCAATTCAGTTTTCTTTTGTTTGATCTCAGTTAGATCTCCTCTTTTTATAACTTCCTCGACTGACTGTTCTTCCTTTTTTCCGCAGGAAAAAATGATAAAGCTTATTGTTATTAGAACTGCTATTTTCTTCATCGTTAGATTTTGATTGCTATTTTTTAGTTTAGTTTTTATCGGGATATTTTGTAGTGTCGAGTAGGTTTTCCAGCTCGGCTTTATTGGTGATCACATTTAGCATTGCCTGAAGGAAATCCTGCTGTGCGGCATAAAGTTGTCTTTGGGCCTCGCTTAATTCAAAGCTACTGCCAACACCTTCAAAAAATTTGATCTGATTTTTACGTTCTATACGCTCGGAGAGTTCAAGGTTTTTCTTTTGGGTCTGGAAATTTTCAAGGCTATATTCATATTCTATTTTAGCCGAATTTATCTTTCTTAATACATCATTTCTGGTTTCTTCCAGTTCCAGTATGGCCTGTTCGTAAGCTATTTTCTTTTGCTGGGTGCGTGCACCACGCATTCCACTACTGAATATAGGAATATTCAAAGAAATGCCTAAAATGGATTGTCCATAGTATTCCTGGTCACTATTAAAGAAGGTGAATTCTGTGTTGAAGCCCTGAACTCCGTAGTTAAGAAAGCCACTTAGACTTGGTAGCGCTTTGGATTTTTCAAGTTTTACCTGAATTTCGGCAGATTGAGCCCGGTTTTTAGCGATGCGGTAATCAATATTTTCTTCAACCGGGATTTGGGTTTTAAGAAGCCCCATATCAAAATACTCCATTGCGAGCTCGTTAAGGTCTTCGGTAAGTTCTATAGGTGTTTCTACAGGCAGGCCTAAACTCAGCTTAAGGACATCGTAGGATATATCCTGCATTCTTTGGCTTCTGCTTAGATTGTTTTTTAAACGTAGTAAGGTTATTTCAAGTTGCTCCACATCTTCTTCTTCGGCTAGACCATTATTAAAGATCTCTTTGGTCTCGTTGTAGTTTTTTTGAACGTTTTCCAGATTTTTCTGAAGGATAGCTACACTTTCTTCTGCAAGAAGAACATTTCCGTAGGCATTGATAATGGCTTTTTTAACCTCGTGATTGGTTTTTGTTTTCGCATTTTTTGAGATTTGTAACAAGGTTTTAGCCGATTGCACTCCAACAATATAAGAACCGTCAAAAATTAGCTGATTCCAGGTTGCGGTGGCATTAAGGTTATGCTTGGTGCCAAAGACCACGGGGACATAAGTGCCGGGCTCACCGCCCGAAATTTCTGCAGGAATCAAGGTTACCGGTTGTTTTAGATAGTTCTGGTAATCTGTAGTTGCGCTAAGCTGAGGCAGGCCCTGTGCAATGATTTCCCATTTCTGTTTAATAGCAATGTCAATATCCTTTTGGGCATTTATAGAACTATAGTTGTTCTCCAGGCCAAAGCGAATTGCTTCTTCCAGAGAAAAGCTGTATCCATTTGGGATTTCCTGTGCCTGGATTCCTGCGGAAAGCAGAATGATGAGCAGAAAAAGTCTACGCATGATTGATTTTTTTTCGTTTGGTTAAAAATTCCTGAAGTGCTTTAAGGCCTTTTGGGGTTGAAATCGCCCTTATGTGATATTCAATAAAATATTCCATTAATTTGGCATTACTATACTCTTCAGTGGGAAAAAGATCTTTATCTTTTAAACCCATCATTCCTGTGAAATGAATTCGACTAATAAAAGAAATAGGGATGTCGCTGCGGTAATGTCCCGTAGTAATTCCACTTTCAAGGTTTTCTATAACACAACACTGTACCAGTTCGTATTGCTTGCTGCTAATACTCTTGAAAATTTTAGGATAATACTTCTGTAGTTGATATTGTGGGGATGTCTTTTCGTCTTTCAGGTATTTCATTGAAAAACTTTTAACCTCGTAGATCTCTTCTATAGGATTCATTTTCCTGGCCCTGATCTCCTTGATCCCCTGGTCAATATTTTCAAACAAAAGATTGGTGACAGCCTGTACAAGTTTTGTTTTTGTGTCAAAATGGGCATAAATCGTTTTTTTGGATATTGCCATTTCGGCGGCAATGTCGTCCATAGTTACACTTTTAAAACCGAGATTTAAAAACATATCGGTAGCCCTATTTAAAATTTTATCTCTCACAGATTCAAAAAATTTGGCTGCAAAAGTAAGTTTTGGAAACTTTATACACAAGGAAAGTTTCTCTGGTTTTTGAATAATTTAACTTGGTCTCTAAATTTGAATTAAATTCTATTATGGTATTTTAGCCAAAAAATTGATATCATGAGGTCCATTTCAGAGTACCGGCAGGAATTTTTGAAATATTTAGACGAGAAAATTGAAGTAAAAGAGCCAAGAAATCTCTACGAGCCAATGCGATATATTTTGCAATTGGGCGGAAAACGCTTAAGACCTGTTTTGGTGCTTATGGCCACTGAAATTTTTGATGCTGATTACCGTAAAGCTCTTGATGCTGCCTTGGCTATAGAGATCTTTCACAATTTTTCTCTTGTGCATGATGATATTATGGACGATGCGCCTATAAGGCGTGGTAAAAAAACCGTTCATGAAAAATGGGATATCAATACAGGCATTCTTTCGGGAGATGCGATGTTGATTAATGCATACCAGCTATTTGAGAATTATGAGGAAAAGGTTTTTAAGGAATTAGCGCAGTTATTCACAAAGACTGCGATGGAGGTTTGTGAAGGGCAGCAGTACGATATGGATTTTGAGGCGCGGGAAGATGTGCAAATTGAAGATTACCTTAAAATGATAGAATACAAAACCGCTGTTTTGGTTGGCGCTTCTCTGCAAATGGGAGCTATAGTCGCCGAGACTCCAAGGGAATGTAAAGATGCTATTTACCAATATGGAAGACTGCTCGGAATCGCTTTTCAGCTCCAGGATGATTACCTTGATGCCTTTGGAGATCCTGAAGCCTTTGGTAAACAAGTAGGAGGAGATATCATTGAAAACAAAAAAACATTTCTTTATTTAAAGGCGCTTGAGGCATCGGGGGAAAGAGAGGCGAGACAGTTGCAGCATCTCTATTCCATTAGTCCAATTGAGAATTCGGGAAAGATAGAAGCAGTAAAAGCTATATTTGAGAGCAGTGGTGCTGCAGAGCTTACCCGGGCCGAAATCAAAAAATATACAAAAAAAGCCTTTGCTGTGCTGAATGAGATAGACCTGCAGGAAGATAAAAAAGAGCCCTTGCGAAAATTTGGAGAAACCTTAATGGAAAGACAGGTTTGAGCCAGGATGCAACATAATTCTGAAAATAATGTAAAGTATTTTCGAATACTCAAATAACTCTGATAATACGCAGGTTTACTATGTTAAAATTCTTATAAGACATAAGATAAATATATCGTTTTCTACAAGCCCTTTTTTTAAAAATTGTATTTTTGTCCTGTTTTAGGATATAAAAGAAACATTAGTTTCCACTTATGGATAGATTCTCATTTCTAAATGCTGCACACACAGCATATTTTGCCGAACTTTACGATCAATACCTTCAATACCCCGACAGTGTAGAGCCCAGCTGGAGGGCTTTTTTTCAAGGTTTTGATTTTGGAATGGAGCAAAACGGCGTTGCTTCAGAAACCCTGGAAGAAGCTCCTGTAAACTTTGAAGAGGGAGAGATACCCGATCATGTGATTAAGGAATTCAAGGTAATTCGCTTAATAGATGGATACCGCACCCGGGGTCATTTATTTACAAAAACCAACCCAGTAAGGGAGCGTCGTAAATATGCTCCAACTCTTGATATTGAGAATTTTGATCTTTCTAAAGAAGATCTTGATACTGTTTTTAATGCAGGAGACGTATTGGGAATAGGTCCAAAAACCCTTAAAGAAATAATTACTCACCTGGAGAATGTTTACTGTGATTCGATAGGTATCGAGTATATGTATATTCGAAAACCTGAAGAAATTTCATGGATCCAGTCTAAACTAAACATTAATGAGAATCATCCTTCTTTTTCCGCAGAAGAGAAAAAACAGATTCTTAAGAAGTTAAATGAAGCCGTTTCCTTTGAGTCTTTTCTCCATACCAAGTATGTAGGTCAAAAGCGATTTTCTCTGGAAGGTGGCGAGAGCCTTATTCCGGCCCTGGATTCTTTAATTGAAAAGGCCGCTGAGATAGGAGTGCAGGAGTTTGTTATGGGAATGGCTCACCGTGGAAGATTAAATACCCTCACCAATATCTTCGGAAAAAGTGCTAAGGATATCTTTAGTGAATTTGACGGGAAGGATTATGAACAGGATATTTTTGACGGAGATGTGAAATATCACCTTGGATGGACTTCAGGCCGGATTACGGATAAGGGAAAAGGAATAAATATAAATATTGCGCCCAATCCTTCTCACCTGGAGACTGTTGGTCCTGTAGTAGAGGGTATTACCCGTGCAAAACAAGACCGGCGCTACGAGGGAGATGTCAGTAAAGTACTTCCAATTCTGGTTCACGGAGATGCTGCCATCTCTGCACAGGGAGTTGTTTACGAAGTCATCCAAATGGCCAAATTAGACGGTTATAAAACCGGAGGAACCATTCATATTGTAGTAAATAACCAGATTGGTTTTACCACAAATTATTTAGATGGCCGTTCTTCTACATATTGTACCGATATAGCGAAAGTAACTCTTTCTCCTGTACTTCACGTGAATGCTGATGACGTTGAAGCAGTGGTGCATTCTATATTATTTGCGCTGGAATTCAGGATGAAATTTGGCCGGGACGTATTTATCGACCTGCTGGGATATAGAAAATATGGGCATAACGAAGGGGATGAACCCAGATTTACTCAGCCTAAACTTTATAAGGTAATTGCAAAGCACAGTAACCCAAGAGACATCTATGCTGAAAAGCTTAAAAAGGATGGAGTTATTGAAGAAGATTATGTAAAGAAACTGGAAAAAGAATACAGAGCCAAACTGGATGAAAATCTGGAGGATTCCAGAAAAGAGGAAACCACCAGGGTGACACCATTTATGTATGAGGAATGGGAAGGCTTTGAATCGGTGCGACAAGAAGGAATGATGGAATCCATCGATACAAGGGTGGATATTAAGAAGCTTGATAAGGTTGCAGAAGCCATTTCAAAATTACCCGGAGATAAAAAGTTTCTTCGAAAAATAAACAAGATCATAGAGGGCAGGAAGAAGATGTATTTTGAAAATAATAAGCTGGACTGGTCTATGGCAGAGCATCTGGCTTATGGAACTCTATTGACAGAAGGTTATAACATTCGGCTAAGCGGACAGGATAGTGAACGGGGAACCTTTTCTCATCGCCACGCAGTTTTAAAGGTTGAAGATAGCGAAGAAGAAATAATCCTTCACAATAATATTCCTGACAGAGATGGGGATATATTTATCTATAACTCACTCCTGTCTGAATATGGAGTTTTAGGTTTTGATTACGGTTATGCAATGACGAGTCCAAAAACGCTAACTATTTGGGAAGCTCAATTTGGAGATTTTGTAAATGGTGCACAGATTATGATCGACCAATATATCTCTGCAGCCGAAGATAAATGGAAGTTACAAAACGGATTGGTGATGTTTCTTCCGCACGGCTATGAAGGCCAGGGAGCAGAGCACTCATCGGGAAGAATGGAACGTTTTCTTCAGCTTTGTGCCAGTGATAATATGTATGTAGCCGATATTACAACGCCGGCAAATATGTATCACATTCTTAGGAGGCAGATGAAGGCTGGATTTAGAAAACCCCTTGTCATCTTTACCCCTAAAAGTTTGTTGAGACACCCAAAAGTGGTTTCAACAAAAGAAGAGTTTGCTGAAGGTAGTTTTAAGCCATTTCTTGATGATGAAGATGCCAAGGTAGATAAGATCAAAACACTTGTTTTCTGTACCGGTAAATTCTATTATGACTTGTTGGAATTCAGGGAAGAGAACAAACGGGATGATGTAGCCTTGGTTAGATTAGAACAATTATTCCCTTTACCCGTTTCAGAGATGAGGGAAGCCCTAAAGAAATATAAAAACGCCAATGATATAGTGTGGGCACAGGAAGAACCCAGAAATATGGGTGCTTATGGACACCTATTGCTGCATTTTGATGAAGCAAAGAGCTTTAGGGTTTGTAGCAGGAAATTTTATGGTTCACCGGCTGCAGGTAGTTCAGTGAGGTTTAAAAAGCGTCACGAAAAAGTTATCGCCTGCGTATTTGATAAAAATTTAGAAGATTAAATAACAAGAAATAAATTCATAAAACATCTCTGCTTTGTAGAGGTTACAAAATAAAAATTAAGAACATGGCCTTAGAAATGAAAGTTCCTTCTCCGGGAGAATCAATAACCGAAGTAGAAATAGCCCAATGGCTTGTTGAAGACGGGGATTACGTTGAAAAAGATCAGGCGGTCGCCGAGGTTGATAGC
>NZ_DATCSO010000042.1:0-16100 GCF_036568425.1 Salegentibacter sp.
TATCCCTGAAAACACCTTTAAAGTTGAACTTCTGGCGAATGCTAATGCTATTTTGCGGGAAGAAATCACGGAAATCAGTATTCTTTCTATAGATAAAATGCAGGTGAAGAACCGGCGTATGGTTACCGTATTGAATGAAAATGGTGATCATCACGTTCAGGCTTATACCTTCCATAAAGATAATATAAAGATCCTTAATCAGCAGGCCCGGGTATATAACTCCTCGGGAGAGGAGATTGAAAAATTTAAAAAACGGCATTTTGAAGATCGAAGCTACCTTAGTAGTAGTGAAATGTATGGGGATTCTCGTATAAGTTATTTGAATTATACTCCTACCGGCTATCCTTATACTGTAGTCTTTGAGGAAGAATACGAGACTAACTCCACAGTTTTTCGAACCTCCTGGATTCCATTAGATACTTATAATTTAAGTATCGAAAAGGCGAGGTATATCTTGAAAAATCCCCAGGCCGTACCATTTAGATTTGAAGAAAGAAATATGGAGGGTTTTGAAGTTGTTCGGGAGGTAACGGCGACCGGGTTGGATTATAGTATTAGCAATGTAGCTGCATTCACTCCAGAAAAATATAGTCCCGACAAAAGCGAAATCCAACCACGATTACTGGTGGCTCTGGATGAGTTTTCTCTTGTGGGAGTAACGGGCTCGGGTAATACCTGGAAGGATTTCGGAAAATGGCAGTATGAGCAATTGCTGGAACATGAAGCTCAGCTTCCGCAGGAAACAATACAAGAGATCGAAAAGCTTACGGCCAATGCTAAAAGTGACAGGGAAAAAGCGAAGATCATCTATCAATATGTGCAGAATAATACTCGCTACATAAGTGTTCAACTGGGTGTTGGAGGCTGGATTCCTATGCCTGCAGCAAAAGTTGATGAATTGGGTTATGGTGATTGTAAAGCCTTAACCAATTACACCCGGGTTTTACTGGAAAGCCAGAATATCACTTCTTATTATACCGTTGTTTATGGCGGAGACCGAAAAAATTTGGATCCGGAATTTCCCTCTATGCAGGGTAATCACGTAATCCTTAACATACCTCAGGAGGATCAGGATATTTGGTTGGAATGTACAAGCCAGGATATTCCGTTCGATTTTCTGGGTAGTTTTACAGACGACCGATATGTGCTGAAGCTTACACCCGAAGGTGGTGAACTGGTGAAAACCCCTGTCTATGAAGCTAACCGAAATCTTACACAAACTGAAGCAGAGATCCGCTTAAATGAAAAGAGTTTTTCCGCTGATATCACCCGGCGCAAAAGCGGTATTGCATATGACAAAATTTACCGGATCCAAACTATTAAGGAAAAGAGTCAAAAAGAATATTATAAGGAGCAATGGGGATATCTGGGCGATTTTGAGATAAAAAGTCTTTCCTTTAACAACGATAGGGATTCAGTGAAATTTTATGAAAAATTAGAGATCAAGGGAAAGAATTTTTCCAGAAAAGCAGGGAATAGATTGCTGCTGCCGGTGAATTTCTTACGCCCTTCGATTTATAAGCTTCCGCGGGACGAAACCCGGAAAACTCCCATTGAAATTGCGCGGGGCGAAAGCTATGCCGATACTTACAGGTATTATTTTCCGCAGGGATTTGAAATTGAATCTATTCCCGAGAAAGTCGAACTTGAAAATGAATTTGGGAGTTTATTCATTAAAACCAGTTTAATTGAAGCCGAAGGCCGCCCAGCCCTGGAAGTGGAAAGAAAGCTAATTATTAACCAGGGACTTTGGGAACCTGAAAAGTATGAAGCTTACTATAAATTCTTAAATCAGATTAAATCCTATAATAATCAAAAAGCCGTAATAATCACCTTAGGCTAAAACCAGATCTATGAAAAATTCAGCTCTAATTACGTTACTCCTATTGCTGAGCTTATCCATACATGCTCAGAATTATAAATTCGGAAAGGTCTCAGAAGAGGAGGTTGCCCAAACCGAACACCCTAAGTATAAGGAAGCCAATGCAGCCGTGCTTTATAAGAAGCAGGAAGTGTATTATGACCTCCATAAGCAAACAGGATTAAGCCTAGTTACCCGTGTGCACGAGCGCATTAAAATTTATAATAAAGAGGGCTTCGATTGGGCTAATAAAGAAATAAGAGTTTACAAAAATTCTTCTGAGGTAGAGAAGGTGACTTCTGTAAAAGCTTACACCTATAACCTGGTGGACGGGAAATTGCAGGAAGAAAAATTAAGGAATAAAGATGTTTTTGAAGAGGAAACTTCCAGATATCGTTTAACTACCAAATTCACTATGCCAGCAGTCACGGAAGGTAGTGTGATAGAATGGGAGTATACAATACGGTCACCCTTTGTTACTTCTATAGATGAAGTGACGCTTCAGGAAGTTATTCCAATCGATAAATTGGAAGTGAGCCTGAAGATTCCTGAATTTTTTGGTTTTAAGGTTCATTATAATCCAAGGTCTGCTCTAATTTTTCCGATAGAACAAAATCTGGATAATTTTACTTATAACTATACCCAATCAAAAAGAAATGTAGGAATAGGGAAAACCAAATTTGAAAGAAAGAAAGTAGAGTATTTATTGAATCACTACAGTCTTGATCAAAATGAAATTCCTCCTTTAAAAAACGAAAATTATATAGATTACCTTAAAAATTATGCTGCATATTTAAGGTTAGAACTTCAATATACCAAGTATCCGAATTCCCCAATAGAGAATTATTCCAAAACCTGGGATGGGGTGGCTAAGAGTATTTTTAATGACTCTGGTCTTAAAAAGGAAATAGCAATCCATAATTATTATAAAGAGGATCTTGATAAGCTTCTCAATGGGAAAAAACAGGAAGACAAAGTTGATCTTATTTACAACTTTGTACGTGATAATATTAAGTGGAATGACTATGTTGGCTTTCGTGCCGAAACGGGAACACGCAAGGCTTATAAGGAGGGACTAGGCAATACAGGGGATATTAACCTTATGTTAATCAGTATGCTTAGGTATGCCGGTTTTAAAACTAATCCGGTTTTGGTGAGCACCCGCTCTCACGGTATTCCTTTATATCCTACTCAGGAAGGTTTTAACTATGTAATTGCCGGGCTGGAATTGCCTAATGGGGTAGTGTTGCTGGATGCAACCGATTTAAATGCGGGAGTAGGCGAATTGCCTAAGAGAGCCAGGAACTGGCAGGGTAGACTAATAAGGGAAGATGGTACTTCGGGCTGGTTACCTCTTTTACCACAAATCAAATCTGTTAATACCAATCGTTTAGACCTGCAGGTGCAGGAGGATTTCAGTATTTACGGACGAGTTTTGAACTCTTATTACGGTTTACACGCAAAAGTTTTCCGGGATAAACATGCTAAGACCAATCCCGATGAATATGTAAAAATATTAGAAAAAGATAAAGGTAATATCGTAATTTCGAATCTACAGATTCATAACCGGGAAGATAAAGGTGATAAACTACGGCAAACTTATGAGTTTAGCCTTAAGAACGGGTTAGAGGTTATTGATGATAATATATATTTAAAGCCTTTAATCTTCGCTGGAATGACTGAAAATCCTTTTAAAGAAGATGAAAGAACCCATCCGGTGATCTTCGATTTTCCTAGTCTGGAGAAGAATACCGTTACGCTAATGATTCCCGATGGGTATGAAATAACCTCTATTCCGGAAAATTTTGAAACTGTTTTAGGCGAGGAAGCAGGACAATTTATCTTTAAAACAACTCTTTCAGGTAATTTTTTAAGAATAGAAACCATAGTGGATCTGAATAATATTGTGTATACTTCGGCCGACTATGAAATTTTGAAAGAATTTTTCGCACAGGTGGTAGAGAAACAAACTGAAGCCATTGTGCTTACTAAAGTATAAGAAATGAATTTAGAAAACGCTCAAAAGGCGGTAGACGATTGGATTAAAGAACATGGAGTTCGTTATTTTAATGAGCTCACTAATATGGCACAGCTTACCGAAGAAGTGGGGGAGGTAGCCCGAATAATTGCCCGCCGTTATGGAGAACAAAGCGAGAAGGAAAGCGATAAGGATAAAGACCTGGGAGAAGAACTGGCAGATGTGATGTTTGTGGTGTTGTGTCTTGCCAATCAAACCGGAGTTGATTTGCAGGAAGCCTTCGATAAAAAGCTGGACATTAAGACCAAAAGGGATAAAGACCGACATAAGAATAACGAAAAGCTTCACTAATGGGTTTTAAAAGTATAGTGTCCCAAAAAAGTTTCTGGAAATCGGTAATTCTGTTAGGAGTTTCCTTTCTTCTAATTTATAATTTTGTAAGTATGTTGTTTGAATATGGTGGGTTTGAAATCACCACTTTTTTCAAGGAGCGCACCGAAGAGGGAAAACTACTTCGGTTTATACTCGGGCAATTTTTTGCTGCCCTGGCCTATGGATTTATCATCGCTTTTGGACAGTTTAAGATGAAGGAAAAAGAAAATTCCCGGAATACGTAAAAATCAGAAGGAGATGAAGATCAAACTTTTTAACGACAAAAAGCAGCTTTCGGGAGACCTGAAAATAACCGGTTCAAAAAGTGAATCCAACCGTTTACTTATTCTCCAGGCCTTATATCCTACTCTTAAAGTTGAGAATCTCTCCAATAGTGACGATACTCAATATCTAAAAAAAGCTTTGGACAGCGATGAAGAGCTAGTTGATATTCATCATGCCGGTACCGCGATGCGTTTTCTCACGGCATATTTTGCCACCAGAAAGGGCAGGGAGGTAGTGTTGACCGGTAGTCCACGTATGCAGGAACGTCCTGTAAAACTATTGGTAGATGCCCTAAAATCACTGGGAGCCGATATAGCTTATGAAAAGAAAGAAGGTTATCCGCCCTTGAGAATTAAAGGAAAAACGCTTACCGAAAATAAAGTTAAGGTACAGGCCAATATCAGCAGCCAGTATATCTCGGCTTTGATGCTTATTGCGCCTTCTTTGCCTAATGGGTTACAATTAGATCTTGTTGGGCAGGTGACCTCGGCACCTTATATCAATATGACCCTTCAAATGATGAAAAATGCGGGATTAGAGGGAGAGTTTGCCGGGAACAAGGTGATCATAGAACCTGTTAAAAAACTGGAAAGCAAAACTATCGCGGTAGAATCAGACTGGAGTTCGGCTTCTTATTTCTACAGCCTGGCGGCGATTAGTGATACTGCAAATTTAAGGTTGGCAATTTTTCGCGAAAAAAGTCTTCAAGGTGATTGTTGTATTTCTGAAATTTACCGGCAGTTTGGTGTAGAAACCCATTACGAAGATGATGCGATTGTTCTTAAAAAAACTTCCCGGAAGAAACCCAGGCATCTTTCAGAAAACCTCATAGACTCGCCCGATATCGCTCAGACCATTGCCGTGACATGCCTTGCTCTTGGTGTGCCCTGTACCTTAAAGGGTTTGCATACCCTTAAAATAAAGGAAACCGATCGGCTTGCCGCCTTAAAAGCTGAAATCATGAAATTTGGGAGCAGTGTAAAGATCTCAGATGATAGCCTGGAGTTAATTCCGCAGGAAGAGTTCAAAGAAAATGTATCCGTCGCCACCTATAATGATCACCGGATGGCGATGGCCTTCGCTCCCTTTGGTCTTAAAGTGCCGCTTGAAATTGAAGATGCCATGGTGGTTTCCAAGTCTTATCCCGATTTCTGGAAGGATCTCGAAAAGCTGGGATTTAACATAGACAAGGGCTAAACACCGCCAAAGATAAATAAACCCTTATTTACTTGACAACGCCTGTTTTGAGGTTGTATATTTGCAGCTTTTAAAAGCAGACTTATGGGAATGAAACTATCACACTTCAATTTTGAACTTCCACCGGAACTATTGGCGGAGTATCCTGCTGAGAACAGGGACGAAGCAAGACTAATGGTTCTTAACAGGAAAGAACAAACAATTGAGCACAAACAATTTAAAGATATCCTGGATTATTTTGAACCTGAAGATGTTATGGTGCTTAATAACACCAAGGTTTTTCCGGCCCGTCTCTATGGAAATAAGGAAAAAACCGGTGCAAGAATTGAAGTTTTTTTACTAAGAGAACTAAATCCTGAAACCAAACTTTGGGATGTGTTGGTAGATCCAGCAAGAAAAATAAGAATAGGAAATAAGCTTTATTTCGGAGAAGATGAGAGTCTTGTAGCCGAGGTTATTGATAACACAACTTCCCGAGGTAGAACCCTTAGGTTTTTATACGACGGTTCTTACGAAGATTTCAGAAAAAAACTTCAGGAACTTGGAGAAACTCCGCTACCTAAATACATAAAAAGGGAGGTTCAGCCTGAAGATCAGGAACGCTATCAAACAATTTATGCTAAAGAAGAAGGTGCTGTTGCAGCTCCTACTGCAGGATTACACTTTTCCAAACATCTTTTGAAACGTTTGGAAATAAAAGGTATTGACTTTGCTGAAGTTACTCTTCACGTAGGTTTGGGGACTTTTAGCCCTGTTGAGGTTGAGGATCTTAGCAAACATAAAATGGATAGTGAAGAAGCTTTTATTACCAAAAAAGCCACCGATACTATCAATAAAGCCAAGCTGGAAAATCGTAAAGTTTGTGCTGTAGGTACTACTGTTATGCGTGTTCTGGAAAGTGCGGTTTCGTCAAACCAAACTTTAAATGAATTTGGAGGTTGGACTAACAAATTTATTTTTCCTCCTTATGATTTCAGTATCGCTAATTGTATGGTGACTAATTTCCATACTCCAAAATCAACCTTGCTTATGATGGTTTCAGCATTTGCCGGGCACGATTTTATGAAAAAAGCTTATGAAGAAGCCGTGAAGGAGAAATACCGTTTCTATACTTATGGAGATGCCATGTTGATAATCTAAGATTGTAAAGAATAATAGAAAAGCCACAAATATGAAGTTTGTGGCTTTTTTTATTTTTGAAGGCTAAACACTTAATTTTCAAATAGTAATAAAATCCTTTAATTCTTCATACTTTTGCAGCGTGAAAAATAAGAAGAAAGACATACGGGCACTTACCAAAAAGCAATTGCAAGACTTTTTTGTAGCAGAAGGCGATAAATCCTTCCGCGGAAGTCAGGTGTATGAATGGCTTTGGAATAAGGGAGCACACAGCTTTGATGCGATGACCAACATTTCCAAAGAGACCCGTGAAATGCTGAACGAAAACTTTGTAATCAATCATATTCGGGTAGACCGGATG
Organism: Salegentibacter sp.; assembly: GCF_036568425.1. Lineage (GTDB taxonomy): Bacteria > Bacteroidota > Bacteroidia > Flavobacteriales > Flavobacteriaceae > Salegentibacter. The sequence goes on from NZ_DATCSO010000042.1 coordinate 7,174, forward strand.
CAACGCAGCAGCGATGGAACGATAAAAAATGCGGTAAAACTCCATGACCAATTAACCGTTGAATCGGTTTTGATTCCTACTGCTACCCGAACTACAGCCTGTGTATCTTCCCAGGTTGGATGTAGCCTGGATTGTCAGTTTTGTGCCACTGCTAAATTAAAAAGGATGCGAAACCTGAATCCTGATGAGATCTACGATCAGGTGGTTGCTATCGATAACGAAAGCAGGCTATATTTTGATCACCCCCTTAGTAATATCGTGTTTATGGGTATGGGGGAACCGCTCATGAATTATAATAATGTGATGAAGGCGGTTGAGAAAATAACTTCTCCTGAGGGTCTGGGCATGTCGCCTAAGCGCATCACTATTTCAACTTCAGGAGTGCCGAAGATGATCAAAAAGCTGGCCGATGATGAAGCGAAGATCAAACTTGCTGTTTCTCTTCATTCGGCTGTAGACGAAGTTCGAACGAAGATAATGCCCTTTAATGAAACCTTCCCTCTAAAGGATCTAAGGGAAGCCCTGGAGTATTGGTATTCAAAAACTAAAAGCCGAATAACCTACGAATATATTGTTTGGAAGGATATTAATGATACCCGTAAAGATGCAGAGGCCCTGGTGAAATTCTGCAAATATGTCCCCTGTAAAGTGAATCTTATTGAATACAACCCTATTGATGACGGGAGTTTTCAGCAAGCTTCTTCCAAGGCCACCGATATGTATCAGCAAATCCTGGAAAGAAATCATATTACCGTAACCGTACGTCGCTCCCGCGGAAAAGACATCGATGCAGCCTGTGGACAACTGGCAAATAAATCGGCTTAATTTGGAGGGGATGCCACCACTTGAAATTCTCTTTAAATAATTATCTTTGGTGGCTTAATGAAAGTAATTGCCCAAATAAAACTCCCGGTAGAGAAGGAAATGGAACTCTTTGAGAAAAAGTTCTTCGAATCTATGTCTTCTCAAGTAGCGCTTCTTAATCGTATTACCCATTATATTGTTAACAGGAAAGGTAAACAGATGCGGCCAATGTTCGTGTTTTTGGTTGCCAAAATGGTTTCAGATGGTAGTGTGAACGAGCGTACTTATCGGGGAGCTTCAGTTATCGAGCTAATCCATACCGCAACCCTGGTGCACGATGACGTTGTTGATGATTCAAACCGCCGTCGCGGCTTTTTCAGTATTAATGCTTTATGGAAGAATAAAATCGCTGTTTTAGTTGGGGATTACCTCCTTTCTAAAGGTTTGTTATTATCTATTGATAATAATGATTTTGATTTGCTGAAGATTATATCTGTTGCAGTAAGAGAGATGAGTGAAGGGGAATTACTGCAGATTGAAAAAGCACGTCGCCTGGATATTACCGAGGCGGTTTATTATGATATTATCCGTCAGAAAACTGCTACTCTTATCGCTGCATGTTGCAGTCTTGGAGCCGCCTCCGTAAAACCTGAATCCAACGAGATCGCCAAAATGAGACGTTTTGGGGAACTTATTGGGATGGCTTTTCAGATAAAAGATGACCTTTTTGATTATGGAGAGGATAAAATTGGAAAACCTACCGGAATAGATATCAAAGAACAAAAGATGACGCTTCCGTTAATCTATGCCCTAAATAATTCAAGCAAAAAAGAAAAATCCTGGCTGATAAATTCGGTAAAGAATCATAATAAGGATAAAAAGCGGGTAAAGGAGGTTATAGAATTTGTGGTAATGAAGGGAGGGCTTGATTATGCCGAAAAAAAAATGATGGAGTTCCAACGAGAAGCTCTTCATATCCTGGAAGATTACCCCGATTCAACTTATAAAGATTCTTTGGAGTTAATGGTAAATTATGTAATTGAAAGAAAGAAATAATTGAGAGTAAGTGAAAATTAAAAAACCGCGTAATTTTAAAGCTGCGCGGTTTTTTAATTTTCTAACCAGGAAGGCTTAAGCTTGGTTATTTGCTTCTTCATTATTAAGATCATCGGTTTCGTGAATTTCTTCATCGATTTCCTTTTTTACCTTTTCGGCACCTTCTTCAATTTTTTCTCCGGCTTTTTCGGCATTATCCTCTATATCTTCGCCAATTGCTTCAACAGCTTCTTCAGTTTTTTCCTGCGTGGTTTCTCTACAGGCGTTCAAGGAGAGGGCGAGGATGGCTGCTAAAAATAAAATTAAGTTTTTCATTTTTTTTAAATAAGGGTTAATAAAAAAAGCTGCTTTCATTGTAGAAAGCAGCTTTAGAAAATAATTTGAAAGACGAGATTACATGTTATCGTCTTCGTTCATTTCTTCTTCCATTTCTTGCTCAGCTTCTTCAGCTTCAGCTTCCATTTCGTTTCCGGCTTCTTCCATTTCGTCACCGACTTCTTCAGCTGCGTTTTCCATATCTTCACCTGCAGACTCCATAGCGTCTTCAGTTTTTTCTTCAGTAGTCTCTCTACAAGAGTAAATCGAAAGGGACATAGTTGCAACAGCAAATAATAAGAATAATTTTTTCATCTTAGATAATGTTTAATTAGTTGAAGACACAAATTTAAACTAATTTTTAATTTATCAATGGATTCTTTGTACTCAAATATTTTAAATAGCGTTTTAGGACCTGTTATAAGTGCAATTTCTGGTCTTTTATTAAGGCGATAATTGCAGAATATAATAATCTAAATCTCGGTTTTGGTAGATTTTTTCTTCGGATAAGTGTCGGGGTCTTCTCCCGCTAACCTTGAAAAATTTCTATAGGCTTGTTTCACCCGTTCCTTAGGGGTTTGCTTAAATTCTGCTTCTGTTACCTCATATTTTTCCTGAAGGCTATCAAGTTTAGCATGCATTTGCTCTCTGATATCAACGTAATCAGGATGCTTGTAAATATTATTTTCCTCCAGCGGGTCTTCTTTGAGGTCATACATCTCCCAGAAATCTATATCGTCATAAAAATGCATGAGTTTATAGCGTTCGGTTCGAACTCCATAATGCTTTTTTACCATATGAAATGCGGGAAAATCGTAATAGTGATAATAAATTGCATTTCGGAAATCTTCATCTCTGGTAGCTTGATTTACCAGGGGTCTTAGGGATTTTCCCTGCATTTCCCCGGGAATTTCAGCTCCGGCAAAATCGAGGAAGGTTGGGGCGAAGTCGAGGTTCTGAGTGAGAGCATTGATCTCTGTGCCGGCCTTAATCTCTTTAGGGAACTGCATTAGCATTGGCATGGCAAGTGATTCTTCGTACATAAATCTTTTATCGAAAAACCCTTTTTCTCCTAAATAGAATCCCTGATCTGTGGTGTAGATTACTATTGTATTTTGATCAAGCCCGGTTTTCTCGAGATAGTCCAATATTTCCCCAACCCCTTCGTCTACGGAAGCTACAGTAGCCAGATAATCCCGCAAATACCGCTGACCTTTCCATTTGGCCAGTTCTTTACCGCTTAGATTGGCTTCGTGGAAGGCATCATTTTTGGGTCTGTAGGCCTTATTCCAGGTATTTCGTTGCTCGACGGTCATTCTTTCAAAATCGTTAGTCCAGGGATTATGGGCTAAAGAGTCACTTCCTTTGGCTACGCTTAATTTAAGATCATGACCATTATACATGTCTTCATAAATCGTTTGGAGCTGCTGCTGAGCTGCCAACTGATTCTCATGGTCTGAAAAATATGTTTCCGGCAAAGGAAACTCTATACTATCGTATAAATTAAGGTGTCTTTGGGCCGGCATCCAGTTTCTATGTGGAGCCTTATGTTGCACCATTAACATAAAAGGTTTTTCTGAATCTGAGTTTTGCTTTAGCCAGTCAAGACCCATATCGGTAATAATATCGGTCGCATATCCTTCAATTCTTGTAGTATCTTTTCCATTTATGAAATCGGGATTATAATAATTTCCCTGGTCAACCAGGATATTCCAATAGTCAAATCCTTCTGGTAAGCCATGAAGATGCCATTTTCCAACCAACGCGGTTTGGTAGCCAACTTCTTTTAAATATTTAGGTAAAGTGGCTTGGGAGCCATCAAATACTTCGCCGTTCATTCTAAAACCATTTATGTGACTGTGCTTTCCTGTAAGGATTACTGCCCTGCTGGGGCCGCAAATTGAATTGGTGCAAAAATTATTATTGAATTTAACGCCGTTTTGCGCAATGCGGTCAATGTTAGGAGTAGGCGCTAGTTTACTTATTGGATGTTCATAAGCGCTTATTGCCTGGGCCGCATGGTCATCGGTCATTATAAAAACTATGTTAGGCCTTTCGGGACTTTTCTCCCTTGCTTGTTCCTCCTTCTGTTTGCAGGAAAAAAATATTAGTAGTATGAAAAAAGCTCCTGGGAATTTGAAAATTGAAGATGGTTTTAGCATTAGGTGAAGTTTAGGTGATTATTTTGAATTCAGGCTTCACCAAAAATACAAAAATCTTGTATTTTTGGTGAAGTTAAGACTACAACAATAACTGCACAAAGAGTTTTAAATTGATGAAAATAAAGTTATTAAATAGCCTGATAATAATGATGTTAGTGATTGTTTCCGGATTTTCGCAACAACTCACACCACCTATACAAAATTATTCTTCACGGGATTATGAAGCTGCCAGCCAGAACTGGGATATTGATATTGATGAACAGGGAATTATTTATATCGCCAATAATCAGGGTTTATTGAGTTATGATGGTCAACGCTGGAAACTTCATGCCCTTAAGACAGGTTCTATTGTTCGCTCTGTTTATACCCATGGTAATAGAATTTATACAGGTTCCTATAAAGAATTTGGGTATTGGTCCAGGGATAGCACAGGGAGTTTAAAGTATAATTCTTTAACGCACCTAATTGATAAAGAACAGCTGCATAGTGATGAGTTTTGGGAAATTCTCTCTTACCAAAATGCCATTTACTTCAGGTCTTTTGGGGCTATCTATAAATATGATAATAATGAAATAAGCCTTGTGAAAAATGAGGTAACCAACAAAATGACTGTTTTTAATGATAGGCTCTTAATTGCTGTTGTTAATTCCGGACTTTATTACCTGGACGATGATGGAGAAATGGAGGCTTTGCCTAATCAGGATATTCTTGAAGGGGAAACTATTATAGATATTGAGGTTGATGGGGATAAGCTTTTAATAGGAACAAGAGCGGCCCTTTATGAGTTTAAAGACGGTAAATGCAGCCTTTTTAAAGATAAAAAGTTGAATGCAGATTTGCGACGTTTTGAACTAAATCACATCCTGGCTCTCAATGATGATGAGATTGTACTGGGGACCGTGAAAAACGGGATAATTCATTATAAGAAAACTGGAGGGAAATACCGTATTTACAACAGGCATAATGGGTTGCAGAACAATACTGTTTTGCGAATGGTAGAAAAAAATGGAAATATCTGGTTAAGTCTTGATAACGGGGTGGATATGGTTAAACTACATTCACCGGTAGAGTATTATACAGATTATACTGGCGAACTTGGAGCGGTATATGATCTGACTTTTTTCAATGAGAATTTATATCTAGGAAGTAATACCGGGGTTTATCGTTTTATGGATAACCGGCAGGAGCTCATTGAGGGTTCCGAAGGACATACCTGGAATCTTGAAATATTGAATAATGAGCTTTTTGCAAATCATAATACAGGAACCTTTAAAATAGATGGAAATAAATTTTTGCCGGTGGAAGAACGCACGGGAAGTTTTCGTATCCTCAAGGTGCCACAAACAGAAAATAAAAAACTTATTGCTACCTATACAGGTTTAACTCTCGTTGGTGGAATCGGATCAACTCAAACGGTAGCTGGGGTCAATTTTCCAATCCGCGAACTCTTTTTTCATAGCCCGGCAAAATTTATAGCAGCCCATCCTTACGAAGGTATCTACAAAATTGAGTTAAAGCCTGATTTGACAAGCGCTCTTTCTGTTAAGAAACTTAGAGATATTGATGGAAACGGGCACTACAATTCCGAAATCTATCGCATTAAAGATCAACTTGCTGTTTTTAATAGTGGAAAGTGGTATAGATATAATCGATTTTCCGATAGCCTGGAGGTCTTTAAAGAATTGGCGCCTTATAATGAACATAAGCTGCTTTATTATGATGACCTGGGTTATTGGTTTACCAACATCCGGGAAAACTCCTTGATCTTTACCGATTTAAGGGAGACTGAAATTAGAGTAGCTTTTCCAAAGCTGCGAGAGAGACTTGTTAAGAAATATGAAAGACTCATAAAGACCAATGATTCTATTTATTATGTGGCATTAAATGATGGTTTTGCAAAAATTAATCTCGGTGAATTAAAAAGTAGCAGGAAAAACGAAAAGCTCAGTAAACCTATAATTCGCGGTTTTTCTGATGTCGAGCAGCGTTATGATCTTTCGAGTATGCCGGAAGTGCCTTACAACAAAGCCAGAGAAATTCTGGTGCAAGCTGCCTTACCTGTAAGCGATGTATCTTCAATGAATTATGAATTAATAGGGGAGGATACCTTGCGGGGAAATGTGGAAGAAGGGTATTTGAACTTTCAAAATCTAAGACATGGCGATTATGTATTAAACCTTTTAGCTGAAAGTCAGCAAAAAGGAACTCCTATTCGTACTTCCTTTTCCTTTCGTGTGAATCCTCCCTGGTATCTCTCTGGGTTAATGAAATTCATTTATATTCTTTTATTTCTTGCGCTTATAGGTCTGATTTATTGGTTTAATCAGCTGAAACTTAGAAAACAACAGTTATTGCTTGAACAAAAATTTGAAAAAGAGCATAAAGAGCGTTTAAACCAGCTGGAGAAGGAAAGGCTTATGAATGAGATTACTCTGAAAAGGAAGGAGTTGGCTAACACTACGATGGTGGCTGCTAAGAAAAATGAAGTCTTAATGGAAATACAGGGCGAATTGAATAAAGACAAGAGTAAATTCTCCAATCAGTTTAGATTGAAACACATCATGAATAAAATTAACCGGGCTATCAAGAATAAAGATGAATGGCAGGTGTTTGAAACTAATTTTAATGAGGTTCACGAAGACTTTTTTAAAGATCTTTTAGAAACCTATCCCCAACTCACCAATAAGGACCTCAAATTATGTTCTTACCTAAAAATGAACTTAACTTCAAAAGAAATAGCCCCATTAATGGGTATTTCTATTAGAGGAGTTGAAGTGCACCGGTATAGATTACGTAAAAAAATGGACCTGGATAAGAAGGAAAATTTAACAAATTTCCTTATCAAAAACTTCTAGGAGCTAAGCTAAACCACTACATCATTACTACATCAAGTACTTAAAAATTTTTTAAAATTTTACTTCACATTTTATTTAAAACTTTAAAAACCAGTATATTAGAGTCTTAATTTTTGTGATGTAGTTGTTGTGTACTATAACGTTTGCGTGAAAATGAGCTAAGAGCGTATCTTTCTGTGAAATTAGTTTAAAAAATCTACCGTATGAAATTAAAATTATTTACTCTTTTGGTGTCTTTTTTTACTCTTACAGGGTATGGGCAGGATACTAAAACGATTAGTGGGGTTATTGTAGACCCTAATGAAATGCCTCTTCCGGGGGCTGAAGTTAAAGTTATTGGTAAGAATATTTTTTCTATAACAGACTTCGATGGTAATTTCACATTGGAAGATGTGGAAGAGGGTGATGTGTTTAGGGTTACGTTTTTGGGCTTTAAACCTCAGGAAATCACAATCTCCTCACAAGATCAATATAATATTACTCTGGAGGAAGATGCCGGGCAACTGGAAGAGGTTCTCATTGTAGGTTACGGAAGTCAGAAAAAACGAGATCTTACCGGGTCCATTGCTAATATTGATGCGGAAGAAATTGAAAAAACACCTACTTCCAATGTAATGCAGTCTTTACAAGGTAAAGTGTCTGGGGTACAAATTGTTAACTCGGGATCCCCGGGAGATTCTCCTACGGTTCGAATTAGAGGAGTTGGTACCTTCGGAGATGCCACTAACGTTTTATATGTAGTAGATGGCGCTTTGTATGATAATATTGACTTTTTGAATACAAAGGATATTAAATCGGTGAATATTTTGAAAGATGCTTCATCATCTGCTATTTATGGGGTAAGAGCTGCCAATGGGGTAGTGATCATCGAAACCAAATCTGGTAGAAAGAACCAAAAAGTTCAATTTGAATATGATGGTTATACCGGAATTCAAAGAGCTCAGAATGTGGTTAAGCTTGCCAACACCGAGCAATTTTACACCATGGCTTTGGAATCCGGTTCCCAGGCAGATGTTAATTTTATTCAGAATGCCATTCAACGATATGGACGAAGTAGAATAAATCCTAATGTACCAGCTGTTAATACCGACTGGTATAAGGAAATTCTTCGTGAAGGCTTGATTCAAAATCATAGTATTTCGGCTTCCGGTGGTGGTGAGAAGGTGGCTTATGCCGTTGGTGCCAACTATACTGGCCAGGAAGGTATTCTTGATATGAAGAATGATTACGAACGCTTCAACATTCGGTCTAAAGTTGATGTAGATATTAGTGATCGGTTTAAAGCAGGTGTTAATACCATATTCAGTAATGCCACAAAATACGCTCCTGAAAACGGTGCATGGTTTAGAGCTTATTTTGCTGTACCAGTGATGCCGGTTATCGATGAACTCAACACTGAGGCTGAGCCTATACGATATTCCAATGCCCAACTTCTGGGTTATAGAAGTACACAGAACCCTTTCCAGGATCTCGCATATAACCAGAACAGGCTTAAAATAAGAAAGTTACTAACTACCATGTTTCTTCAATATGAGCTTATAGAAGATAAACTAGATTTTAAAACAACTTACAGCCACGATTATTCCAGTTTAGAAAACAGGGAAGTGGACTTACCGTATACCTTAGGAAATAATTTTGAAAGAAGGTCCAGTATTAAAAGAGAAAATAATAACTTTTCCAATCAGTATTGGGATAATGTGCTTACCTATAATGACAACTTTGGAGATCACGACCT
>NZ_DATCSO010000043.1:0-15638 GCF_036568425.1 Salegentibacter sp.
AACTTCCCCCATAATTGAAGAAATAGGTGCCATTGTTGGTGCTCCTACGCCATCCGGCAGGTTCTCGCGAACCATTGGAATACGTTCACTTACAATCTGTCTTGCCTTGTAAATATCGGTCCCCCAGTCGAATTCCACCCAGACGATTGAAATTCCCGCAGCTGAAGAAGAACGAATCCTTCTTACATTCGGGGAACCATTCATCGCGGTTTCAAGCTGGTAGGTTACTAATTTCTCTACCTCTTCCGACTCCATTCCGTGGGCTTCGGTAAGTATGGTCACAGTAGGCGCAGTAAGGTCGGGAAATACGTCCACGTTCATCGTACGTGCGAAGTAAAACCCGGCAACACTAAGTACCACCGCTGCCAATAGCACCAAAAGCCGGTTATGAAGTGAAATTGATAATATTTTATTTAACATCTAATTTCTGTTTCTGGATTAATGTTCGTGCCCGTGGCCAGGTGTTTCCCCAGACATTGATGCCATCTTCACCTGGTAATTACCGGTAGTCACTACAACTTCGCCAACTTGAAGCCCGGCAAGAACCTGTGCGCTTTTTCCATTTCGTTTCCCAATCCTCACTGGTCTTCGCTCAAAGCTTTCCCCACTGGTCTGTACGATCACAGAATAATTCCCGTAATCTTCAAGCAACGCAGCTTCAGGTACAGTAATCCCTTCTTCAGCTGTGCCCAGGGCGATTTGCACCTCGGTAAAACTACCCTCGGGCATTTCCACGACATCCTCAACGCTTATATAAACTGGGATCATTGGTTTACTATCTTCTACTTCCTTACCAACCGATATCACTGAAGTCCCTTCTAATTCATTCCATTCCCCACTGTCACTTCTGTACCAGACCTTCGCGATAGATTCCTTGCTCGGGTTGTAAGAGGCACTTAATTGCGTTCTTAGAAGTCGGGATTGATGCGTACCAATGGAGATTAGATTGGCACCCTGTTCTACATAATCTCCGTTAGAAGTATTGATAGCTTTGATAAAACCGTCAAAAGGAGCTCGAATCTGTTTTCCGCCCGCTCCGTAATTGGAGGCTAAGGCCTGATAATTCGCTTCGGCTACCCGATAATCACTCTCCACTCTTTCAAATTCAGACTTAGGTACAATCCTGTCTTCGTAGAGTTCTTTTTTCCGTTCATACTCAGCTTTAGCTTGATCGTACCTGGCTCTAGCCTGGGCGATCTCCGCCTGGACATTATTGGAAGAAAGGCCTTCACTGCTCAGATTCATTAACAATTCACCTCTTTTTACCTCGGAACCTTCGGTAAGGTTTTCTGATACAAAATTCACCATTCCATTAGCGCCTGCAGCAAGGGTTTTATAAGTTCCGGGCGCAGCCTGCCATACTCCTGAAGTATTTACGATGTCGTAGATTTCTCCCCGGCTAACCGGTGCGGTCTGAAAATTGATCTTCCAGGCCTGCTCCTTTAGAAAACTGATATCACCATCTTCTGCCTCCGAAACATTTTCTGAAGCTTCTGCGACTGAAGGGTAAACCTTTACGTCTTTAATTACGATCCTGTCTGAATACTCTGGAGTTTTAAGGTCAAAAACCAGGTCATAAACTCCGGGCTCCTTTGGTTGTAAGGCGGGAGAAAAAATCCCGGGTGATGAAGGTGAGTCCACCTTATGGCGTATTCCGCTTTCACCTTTAATCAAACTAACCGTAACGGAACCTTCCCTTACCGGCTGGTGTTGGTCAAGAACAGTAAAATGGGCCGCGAATTTGCTGGTTTTCCCTTCCACAAGGGCCGGAAATTCTACAAAGAGCTCCGTCTGCTCTGTCCAGATGGTTTTGCTTATCGCAGGAACACCGGTGCTAAGGTGATTTCCCTCTGCATCATGAGCGTGATCCTCTTCCTCGTTGTTTCCGCAGGAAATCAGAAAAAGAGGTATTAATAATACTATAAGATATTTCATATTTTAATTTCAGGTTTAATGATCATGATGCTCGGTTCCATCATCGTGGGTGTGCTGATCGGTTTCCTCGTGCGTATCTAAAGAATCTTCACCTACCTTGAATTCTTCCTGTTCCATATGATCCTCGTCCATATGGCTGCCGTCTTCATTATGGGGATGACCATGCTCTTCTTCCTCGTGCGCGTGAGCTTCAGCTCCCTCCTCGTGTTCATGGCCGTGATCTTCATTTGATGTTTCTCTACAAGCGGAAAAACTGAATACTAATATTGCTGCGAAAAATAAGTTCTTGAAATTCATAATGTTTGTTTTTTATTTATAATTGATGTTTTAAAAGTGCTGCTTTTAACTGAAAAAGCTCTTTCTGCATTTCCAGCATATTGTTAAAGGCTTCACGGTAGAATTCTACCTCCCGGTAATAATCCAGAAATGAAAATTCTCCAAGGTTATAGGCTTTAAATAAAAGTTCCTCCGATTTTAAATCTTCGAATGTTTCACTGTATTCCTCGTATTTGCTCTTTAGTAACTGGTATTGCTGATAATTTTCCTGAAACCTCGTGTAAAATTCGGCAGTTTTAGCCCTGGTATTGTCCTGAGTGTACCCCAGATTAGCTTTGGCTGCCTTTACTTTATTTTTACTGTTCCAAAGTGGAATGGAAAGTCCACCAAGAAACCCGGAATAATTACTGGAATTTACGCCCTGGTAATTGTAACCAATAGTTAGATCAGGGAGAATTTTATTCTTCTCCAGTTTGAGCTGTTGCTCTGCGACAGCTTGCTGAGAATTGAGCATCTGAATCTCTGCATCGCCAGAAAGTTTTTCTTCCCATAACGTCTGCAAATCTGCAATTTCAGATCCATCAAAGAACCGGACCTCCGCTTCCTGAACCGGGTTTCCCCCATTCAGCTTCCGAAGTTTCATCAGCGTATTCTTGATACTGATTTCTATTTGATCTATTTCAAACTGTTGCTGCAACCAGGCAATCCTGGCCTTATTAAGCTCCAGAATCCCGATCTGTTCCGCATCGAATAACTGCTGAATCTGATCGTAGACTTGTTTTGCCTGCGCTACTCTTTCCTGCTCCAGTTCCTGTCGTTGCTGCAAATTTTGCAACTCCAATAACTGTAGTTTAGCTTCCAAAAGAACCTCCTGGCGCAAGCTTTTGTATTCCAGCTCCAACAAATCCTTTTGTTTAGCTATCCTTTTTCCACGGGCACCATAAACCGTTGGAAATTCAAATCGCTGAGAAATCTGGTACTCATAATAATCATCGGTCTCGTGCTCGCCAAACGGAAGATAAAAGGCTGAAACCTGCGGATCCTGCAGGTTATTCTCTGTCCTGTTACTTAAATTCTGACTGGCAATAAAAGACTGATACGCTTTAAGCTGCCTGTTATTCTCACTTATCTCCTTCAGAATAACATCCGGCCCGGTTTGCTGGGCAAATGAACTGATAGAGATAAAGATTCCGCAGACAGCAGAAACAAAATATCTGTACATAAGTGTGATTTTAGTTTAATCTATATACTGAGTTCAGTCTAATGTCCATAGACATCAAACTCACTAAAATTAAACTAAGTAGGGAGGCCCCCGAAGGGATAATTGTGATAAATAAGGATTAAAATATCTTGATGGTGGCTGATAGTTTTCGAATAAATCAACCAGGTTTTCTTCAAATAATGCAGTTTGGGTTGAATAAAACTCAAATAATTGCTTTTCAGCATTTACCTTTTTTGGAGCGACCTGCTCAATGGAAATTTTAACAACAGGCACTTCAGAATTACTTCCTCCATGTGAATGCATTCCCAGCAGAAAAGAAAAAAGATCCTGCGAAGTTTCAGAATCCTTTTCATGATCATGATCCTGGTTATGGTCTAACGAAGCATGTTCGTGCGTCTCGGCGTAATCATGATGCAGGTGAGGTATTATTTGATGTAAAAGCATCAGGGAAAATAATCCCAGAAGAGAAAAAGCTTTTATTTGAATTTTTAACTGCACCGGTCAAATATATAAAAAACTAACTGTTTTTCTACCTCTTTATAACTGATTGGAAAATAAGTAACATGATAGTCTAAAACAATTGGTAGTTTTTAATATTCCTCATTTGAAATGGAAAGAGTACCATTTTAAATTTCTGGTGAAACAGCTCTCTCGTTTCGGACCACAGTCCGCCAGCTTTTCATAACCCACCTCCCTTTCTCTGGACACTTTAATTTATAAGTTTGTATCTAAATTAAAATATTAATTATGAGCCGGTACATTTTATGTTATAACTTGTTATCCTCATGAAGGATGTTGATATATTCCTAAATCTTTCAAAATCAAGGTGAAAGAACCACTCCCCTATATAATAAGATCTGAAACTATTAACCTTTAGAAATGGAATAGCCGGTTTAGACTCACAAACAGGAGTGATACTTTCTATGTCTTCACACACGCACAAGTAGGCCAATGACATCCGACGCTATTGCGTCAGGCGTCATTGCTTCTCTTTGGCCTGTTACAACTGGTTATCTACCAGCCCTTATCACTTAGAAGTCATCTAAAGAAACAACTTAAATCCTCCGTTTACCACGAAACCGTCTACCGGAGCATAAATATCCCTAAATTGGGGGTTGTTCACAGAACCGGTGAAAATAGAATCAAATCGGGTTTGCCTGGTGTCGGTGAAATTTTCAAAATTCAGAAAAATAGAAAAGTCCTCCCAAAGTTTTTCCATCATCAGGCCAAAGATCCAGTAAGATTGTCCGGTAGTACCATCGCTCAATTCTTGTTCGCTAAAATAATAGCCCTCCAGTCCGATTTTCAAACTTTCTTCAAGTTCATACATCAAAACATTATTTAGCCTGTGTTTGGAAACCAAAGGCATAAGACTTTCAACTCCATTTTCTGTTCTGGTTACATCGGCAAAAGTATAGCCGGTAAAAAGTTTAAAATTCTGGTATCCCAGTTTCAGGTTTGCTTCCAAACCTTTGCTTTCCACATAGCCTTTCGGCTGCACATATTCAAACATACCTCCGGAAGGCTGCAAAATGATGGGATTGTCGATCTTGGTATAAAAGAATAAAGTATTGCTGGTAAAATCTACAAGATCAAAAAGTTCGGTGCGGTAGTTAATATCGAAATTTCCCCCCAGGGAGTTTTCAGCTTCAATTGTGGAAACATCGATAGGCAAAACATTTCTAAACTGAAGTCTCTCTGCATCTTCTGTGAAAACCGACGGGGTCTTATAACCCAGGCCACCACCTATTCTACTGGTTATAGCATCAGAAATATTAAACATTGCTGAAATCCTGGGTAATACAAACCAGCCGTATTCATTCTGATAATCGGTTCTCAGTCCCGATTCCAGTTGAAAAAAATCACTGGCTGTCCAGTTATTCTGAAGAAAAAGCCCATAAGTATAATGTTCATAATCTACCACGGGGCGATCATATAGCTTATCCTGGTTAAAACGATCTACCCATAAATTAACACCGGCAATCCATTCAGAATTCATTTTTTCCATATTGATGGAAACCTCATTATAAGAGGCTAACTGGTTTCCGGCGAATTTAAAATCTCCGGTTTCCAGGCTGCGATCAAACAAACTGAGACTATGTTTAAAGTTTAATCGCTTGTTGTCGCTCCAATTATGTTCGAGTCCGGCCTGCAGGGTATATCTTTCAGTTTTATTTCGTTCAAAATAAGGATCGGTTACAGCTTCTCCGTTTAACCAATCGATATCACCACCGGTGCGTTCCTCCATAGTGGCATTAACTCCAAAATCCATCCTGGTGTCCTCAGAAAATTCAAAAAATATCCTGGGATTAAGGGTGAATCGGTTGAATTCAGGGATAGCGGTAAGGCCGATATCAGCAGGATCATAAGGGCTACCCATATTGAAGGAAGCAAATACTGTTGTACCGAGTTTTCCGTAGTCTTCAGAATAAAAGCCGCTAAGGTCCAATCCCAGGGCCGAGGTTCCGTTCAGCATAAAATTTAATTCCCTTTCTTCCCCCGGAGTTTTGGAAATCAGGTTTACCAACCCCGCAATAGCACCCCCTCCGTAAAGCGTAGAAGAAGAACCTTTAATTACCTCTACCTGTTGTAAATCCAGGGGCACGATTTGAAGTAAACTAAGTCCTCCTGAAAATCCTGAATATAAAGGATAACCATCCTTCAGTAGTTGGGTATACTTCCCATCCAGTCCCTGGATGCGAATGCTTGAATTATACGAGGTAGCTGAGGTTTGCTGGGTCTGAATTCCCGTTGTTTCGTTAAGCAACATTCTTATGTCACCGGGTTTCATATTACCTTTTTCTGCCAACTCCTCACCCGAAATCACCTCAACCCTGGTGGGTAAATCGGCAATTGTTCTCCGGGAACGGGTAGATCGAATCAGCACTTCCTCCATTTCTTCACCTGAAGGCTCCAGATATACCTGAAGCACTTCAGAAGAGGTTCTTGGGAATTGAAGTGCAATTTCTTCGGTCTCGAAACCTAAAAAACTAAATTCAATAATTTGATTCCCATCCGGAATGTTTACCAATCGTATTTTTCCATCCATATTGGCCGTGGTGCCGATATCAGTTCCTTTTACGATAACATTAGCTCCTAAAAGGGGAGTTTTATCTTCGTTGTTATAGATTACAGCCTCGAGAGAATTTTGTGCATTAACACTTAGTGCGATACAGCATACCGCAAGACTTAAAAATATGTTCTTCATTGTATTTTTTATTTATTGATCAAATAGAATAATTCAGCAGGAAGAAAAGCAACGTGGCGGTTGCCATAAACGATCAATAAATTCCCTCTCAGAAAAGGAGGTGTAAGTTTTAATGTGTTTTCCAGGGTGTTTTGAGAAAATTTCAGGTTCCGCTGGGGAAGTAGAGAAAGAGATAACAAATCCCGGGCAGGAACCACAATTCATAAAAGGAGAGCAAAGATTAGAATCCTCATGCTCATCCTCAACTTCTGAGTTTGTATTTTGCTGATGAGAAGCTTCACAGGAATCAAAACTACAACACGGAAACCCGGAAAGCAACATACCTATTAACCCGAAGATGATCCCTAGAATTTTCATGCTTCAAAAATAAGAATAATCTAAAATAGGCGAAATTAACCTCTCAAAATTTCCCTTTATAGAAAGAAGTCTATAAATGGAGCTAACCTCAACTTTTTTATATTCTAGACTACGACTGCAGGAATTTATTACCAAACTATATTTTTCAGAAAAATTATTTGGCCCCTCTTTAATTTTAAAAAGGTGTAAACCCTTCGATGGAAATCTTAACTGGTAATGAGCAAATTATTGAAAAACCTGCTTAAAATATGATTGCCATCATTTTTCTTCATTTATTCTTTAGAGATTTTTGTGGACTGATTACCAGTCTATTAAAATAATGAAATCAACTCAGAAACTAATCGAACTTATAAAAAATGGAGATGCCATCGCAATTCTGGCTGAAGACTCATTGATAGAGGGTTTCAATGAACTTCTAAAATACGATTTAATGGATATCGTAGATGATAAGATTATTTTAACACCAAAAGGTGAGAAAGCAATGGATATAGGTTTGGATAATATATTGAGTGAATTGAAGGCCCCAGAGCACCAGAAGTTTTTTAAAAACTATAGCTAATACCTCAACCAATTCTATTTTAGTAAATTTTTGTAATACTGATATCCCCATGCATGTCATCAATTATTTCCTTCATGATAATCAATCTGGCATTTTCTCTTAATGCTGGTTTAGGTACCATAGTTAAAACGTAAAATAAGGAGAAATCCCATAAGGAATATCCACTTATGCCTTTTTTTCAAAACCGAAGACAAGAATCATCGTTATTCCCCAAAAAACAAAAATGTGCATTTATTTTTATATAAAGATAGTATTTACATAGCTAAACCTCTACCGAATTCTGGACAAACAAGAGGTAAAATTAACCAGGTGTGAAGTAGAAACAGGATAAAAAATAATACTCCTAAGATTAGAGCGTGAATAATGTAATTTGACTCACCGGTTGGTTTTATTTTTGGCCAAAGTAGTCCAAATGCTCCGGCAATAAAAAATAAGAATGGGAGTCCCGATATTAAAACTAAAAATTTCAGGCTAGCATCTTCAACCATTCCTCCATAGATTGCAATACCAATTACAATCGCTAGTATAATTAATATCCAGAAAATCACCCTGGTTGTTTTGGTAAGTACTTTAACCATAAGTCTTAAATTAAATAATAGAGCTATTAAAACTAAGACTTTAAAATATTTTACTTAATGATAAATATCATTTGCAAGGTGTTTTGAGACCTTAATTCATTCAAAGCACATACAAGAAACCAAAGCTAAAATGTCTAACGGGCGCAGGCCAAGCTCCACCCCTCCGAATTTCAACTGGTTTTTACTTATATACACTCAAAAAATAATGCATGATTTATTTTTTCTTTTCTGAAATTCCAATTTTAGTTAGCAGTTTTTTTAAATCTCGATTATTTCCATACAACACCATTACATCACCATAATGTAATTTTGTTTGCGCCGAGGCTACACCCTGTACCAAAGAAACATTTTTATTGGTCCTATCTCATTTTTCTCGCCGGAATTTTGATGGTAGTTAGCACAATGATATTAAAAGCACGCTTTAACCTAACTCCTGTAGGGTTTGTATATCATATCCAATGGGAAATGTTCGCCATTCCAACTATTATTACATAGGTATCTTTAAGTGGCTAGTTGGTCACCGCGTTAAAATCTGTCCCATCCAGGCTTATCGAATGAGTAATCTTTTCCTTTATAGCTTTAACACGATCCATGTTACTGCCAACTCAGCACGTCATTTCCCATGGAAGTCAGTTTCTCAGCCAGGGAAGCGCCAAAATTTCCTAACCCTATTTTTATATATTTCATATTCTTAAATTTTTGATCAATATCTCTTCTGAAGGATACAGGTAATTAATTTTTCTTATGTTTCAAAGCATCGCAACAAGTACCCTAAGCACACCTATCCTTCCTATAAACATATTCGCAATTATTAACAGCTTAGAATAACTACTAAGGCCTGCGGTAATTCAGAATATTTGTTCGGGAGGTGAAAAGACTTCTGTCAAGACTTAGGTAGATCATAAAAGATATTTCCGCGGAAAAAATAGCTGAAATAACTGGCAAAGGTCAATATCATAAGGTCTCCCAACTAACTTAGGATCATGATGACACTCTGCCAGAAGCCTGTAAAAAAATCCCGGTGTCTATTACGATGAACCCGGTAAAAAAACCGTGCTGGTAGTTATAAAAAATTCAGCAACCAGGGAAATGCCTGAATGGGTGGCTTTAGGAAAAAAAATGGTCCCAGAAAAATGATTAGCATAAAGCTCAAGAGCAGAAGTTCATTTCAAAATGAGTGAGGCTGAAATATCGGGTAATAAGCATGTCATTTTTTCTGATCGATTTCAGATAAAGATCAAAACATAGAGCGAAGAAATATTTAAAATAAGTTTTTTCCAAAAAGAGGGAACAGGTTTCAGATAATGATTTAACCATTCCGCTGCTCCCTCATCTAATAATGAAAAAACTGAAGTTTCCTGAGGCATTTCCCAGAAACCCTTTACTAACCTAAAACTTAACCATTCAGGTTGAAAATGTCCAGTAGCCCAAGTACGTACTTTTTATTTGTTTTTCCTAAAGGGGAAAACCCGTGGTTTTAACCACTGTATAATTTTATTGCAAGTAGTTTCATCAGGATAAATAGCAGTATCGACGTTGGTTTATTTGACCCATGTAATTTTATTAAGTTTTTCATTCCTTTTTTATATATCACCAATCAGGTCTACAAAACAAGTTTCCAGCTCCAATACAACATCCCTCAAACCGAGGATTTTCTATTGGGTTATATTTTATGATTTATCGGTTATGGCATATATAAAGCCATCTGAACTTCCAAAATAAATTACCTGATTTGCTATTACAGGAGAAGATAATATTGCTCCTGTATCGATAAAAATATCGGTATATAAAGAAGAAAGAGTAGGCATATCAGAAATATTGGCGGTTAATGATTTGAGCTTTTTCATATCCCTCTCGCCTTCACTATTAAATACATCCAGGGTATCATTTCTGCAACCAATCGTTTGAAACTCCCATTTAACATCACCATTGTTAAGTTCAATTCCATACAATCTGCCATTTGCTGAACCAATATATGCCATCTCCCCATCAATTGCCGGACTTGAAAAAGTGTAGGCTTTTGTTTTTGTTGCATAATTTATAGTTCCATTTTCCTTATTAATAGAGAAAAATCGAAAGGAATCAGATGAACCCGTATATAGGTTTTTTTTGCCGATAGCAGCTGTACTCGGCATCCAAGACCTGTCAAAATTATTATTCGTCCATAAAGTATCACCTGTTTCAATATTAAATGCATAAAACTTTGCATCTCTCGAGCCAATGTATGCTATGCCATTTTCCACTGATGTTGAGGCCTGAACTCCCTGCCAGATATATCGGGCAGTATCTCTCCCAGTGGTGTAAGTCCAGTTTTCTTTCCCGTTCCTGATATCTAAACTATAGATCTTACTATCCCAGGACCCTATGAGCAGTGAATTTTCAAAGATCGCCGGAGAGGAATGGATACTGGCTTCCGTTTTATAATTCCATATCATTTCTCCAGATTCAATATTGAGTGAATACACATGAGAATCACTTGATCCAAAATATACCTGATTGTTATTTACAATGGCTGATGATAGATAGAAATCCCAAAAATCTGGTTTAAAGGATCCGTTATAATAGTCTTTTACCTTAAATTTTGATTCTCCTTCGGTTTTAAATTTCCAAACCAGTTTTCCATCAGCCTGATTTAATGCGTAAAAGAAACCATCATAGCTTAAAAACATTACTTTCCCTTTTGCTACTAATGGCGAAGAATTAACAGGACCATTGGTTTCGTAAGTCCATTTAACTGTGCCCTTAGTTGCGTCTATTGCATATAGTTTATGATCTTCACTCCCTACATAAAGCATATTATCAACCAATACCGGGGAAGAAATAACCTGCCCCGCTGTTTTTACTTTCCAAAGTATGTCCGGCTCCTTTTTAACTGATTCCGAATTGTATTTTCCCGTATGTTGACTATCACTCATAAACATACCTTTATCTTGTGAAGTATTATTCTTCCTGTTATCACAAGAACTGAAAAGGAATAAAAGTAAAAGCGACAAAGCGATATGTATTGTATGGGGGGAATGATTGGTCATGATTGTTTTCTTTTCTGTTTTAAATTTAAAATGAGGCATAGAGTTATGTTTATGCATAACAGACCACTTCGGTAAACTTTTTTTTTAGGTTACAACAAGATTGAGTAAGCCACAAGCCCTGGATTTATGATTAATTAGCCTTATTACTCCTATACATTGCTTGTGTCGTTTGATTTACCCGTTCTTTAACTCTATTTCTATTCTGGCCTTTACAATTGATAGAACCTTTATTATATCCTTAAATTCAGTAGATGAATCATCATTAAAATCCATTAGGGTATGAGCATATCCATGATTTGGATAAAGATCATAAATCACAATTCGGCTTGTTTGTATTACTGTTCCCGGTGATTGTGTTCTCCGTATTTTTAGATTGAAGCAATTTTAATGACACAAAATAAACTCCATATGTAAGCTACCCCTAATTAGAACTGCTTGATAGTATAAAATTATTGTTTTTTGTTTTATCTCTACTTTCTATGGCAATATTAATTTTTACATATTCTATTGGGCCATTTTTTCTAAAGCTGCATAGGGTCTTAATTGATTGTAATCATCCATCCAAATTTGCTTGTACTATACCTTCATTTAAGTCTTCAAAAATATATTTAAAACTCTTCTTCTATAACTTCCATTGAATCGTTCAGTAATAGCAATCTGTGTAGATATTTCTGATGATGCATATTGGAAGTTGATTCCGTGCATCTGGCTCAATTCTGAAGCTATTATAGCAATAAATTCAGGTCTATAGTTCATTCTTATCTTCTTATACAAGCTTTAGATAGGCTAAAAGAACAAAAAAAGCCCTGACATCTCAGGGCTTTTATGATCAATAACTCTCTATTAAAAATAGGTAGGGCACAAATTATTAATCGACTATAAGAATAAAGAATCTAAATGAGAGGCAAAAAAATGTGAACTCAATGAGTTTTTTAAATATAAAGCCTTTTATCAAATATTTAGATATTATTCTATAAAATTCCAAAAAATTCGATAAAGGTCACTGTTTATCTTAATATTGTAATTAACATCCTATACTTTATTGGTAATGGTATTTCCAAAACCTCAAAATTTATTAACCTTAAGAGGTTTTCCCATCCAAAAACTCCTAAATCAGGCCGATATTCTTTCCGTTAGAGGCTAATTTTTAATTCCTAAAAAAAACCCAAAGTCTGATATTCACCTTTTTAAGCCCAATTTTCTTTCTAAATTTAATTGAGCGAATATGAGAAATAAAAAGCTTTGTCGAAGATTTTCAGACGCTTGCAAAAAATAGAATCATAATTACAAACCAAGACCTTTAAAATAATGCTGGATATATCGGAATTATCTGAGAAATCGATTAAGCAAATTTTAACAAAACTGGAACAAGAAAAGGAGTTAAGCTGTAGTCTTCCCGGGGGAGGAATGCTCCATATTGAAAAGGACCAGCCCTATTTAATTATTTACCGTCGGCGGAAAAACGATGCTGGCACCGCGCGTATAGTAATAAGCCAGGCTTCCTACCTCCTCATCGGAGACCAGGATTTTGAAGCTTACCAGGATTTACTTTTCCGGATATCAGATAGTCTGGCGAGCGAATTCAAGTCTTATCTGCTCTTTGAAATTTATGCAGGGGAGGCTGGCTCCAACTGTTTTACCATTAAAGGTCCGGCCCAAAAGCTGGCTTCTTCCCTGGAATTCTTAAAGGAAGAATTGGAAAAAATCAATACTCGCTTTTCAGGGCTTTATCTCAAATCTGAAATAAAGGACACCCCAAACAGGCAAAAGGAAGGCGAAGCTTCGTTAATGGAGATAGAGCAAACCAAACAATCAGGTGCTGTAGTGGTCGGTTTGGAAATTCCCCCGGTTTATCGAAATATGGAAGGAGAGCTCTACCCGGTATTTTTCCGAAGCTTTCGGGATTTTATCGTTAAGGCCATTCACAAAGCAATCTATGATTATATAAGGGTGCAAACTTCTTGCGGGGTGGCAAGTTTTCTGTCCCTGGGGAGAAAGTATCTAAAAGATAAGGTTTTTGAGATAGATAAAAAGCTGGGAGAAATAGAGAGTTCTTATGAATTCCTGTGGTTAATCTCGCCTTCTAATATTCACGAAATCAAGCAGGAGTTCTTTGATTCGAATTACGATAAGGTTCACGATTATCATTACCGTCTTTTACCTATAGATCCCGATGTGCTTAAACGGGAATTATTCAATCTTAAAATAGAGGAAATAGACGATCCCGCAATGTCTCATCTCTTCCGTGAAAAACGAGAAGAACTGGACCAGCAGATTACCATGCTCACCGAAAGAGGTACCAAAAACTTCTTTTATAATAGTATCAGGCTATATAAAGGAATAGACAACATTTTATGTGAAGAGGCTGGTAAACTCCTACGGGAAGTAGGTGAGGAAGAACCCGTTAAAGATGCCGAAATGATTGACTCTAAAGGTTTCTCAAGCCTTGCACGGCAGGAATTCGATTTCTTCAAAAAACAAGATGGAAAATTTAAAAGCAAGGTGCATATCCGTAGGGATGTCAATATCATGATGGTCTCCAAGGGGGAACTCTTTATACCTGAGGATTATAAAATGAATAAAACAGAAACTGATGCTTTAATCCAGCACGAGGTAGGCACCCATGTACTTACCTATTACAACGGCAGCCAGCAACCCTTGTCTTTATTACGTACAGGCCTTGCAGATTACGATCCCTTGCAGGAAGGCCTGGCGGTTATGGCCGAATATCTTGTAGATGGACTTACCGCAAACCGGCTGAGAACCCTTGCAGGAAGAGTTATTGCCGGATCGGCCCTGATGGAAGGTGGAGATTTTCAGCAAATATTCCGCCTGCTACACCAGGATTATGAATTCTCAGGAGAGAGAGCTTTTAACATCACCTCCAGGATTATGCAGGGAGGCGGCTTTTTAAAAGATATCATCTACCTCAAAGGCCTGGTGGAACTTAGACATCACCTACAGAACGGAGGCGAATTTGAACCACTGCTGGCAGGGAAATTCGGCTTAAAACATATCGGGATCATCAAAGAACTAACCGAGAGAAAAGTATTAAAAAAACCTGTGCTCAAGCCCAGCTATTTATTAACCGAAAACGTTCAAAACAAATTAAACCTAATCAAAGAGGGATTACCCCTTTCTAAAATGATAACCAGATGAAAATATGCTTTGTATTAAATGATGTGGAAACCGAAAAGGTAGGAACATCGGCACTACTTATGAATGCGGCCTTTAACCGTGGCCACGAGGTATTTGCTATGGGAGTTGGTGATTTTAATTTCCATCACGATGCCCCTATAAGTATTAATACCATCCATGTACCAAAAAATACTAAAACCAAATCTGCCAAAAAATTTCTCGAGATTCTACAAAGCAGTAAAGCGAAGAAAAAGAGACTGACATCCAAAGATCTTGACGTGCTTTTTATAAGAAATAATCCTACCGAAGAAGGATCGGGCCGGGAATGGGCCGAACAATCTGGAGTGGCCTTTGGGCGTATGATGCAACAGGAAGGGGTACTCGTTCTTAATGATGCCTATGCCCTATCCCACGCCTTTATCGATAAGCTTTATTTCGAAGAGCTTCCAGAATCTATTAAACCGGATTCCCTTATCACCCGTAGCAAAGAAGACATTCTTAAGTTTTGGGAAAAAAACGATAAAAAGATGGTATTAAAACCACTGGAAGGTTCTGGTGGAAGAGACGTGTATCTTATAGACGAAAATGAAAAGAATGTCAACCAGATTATTGAAACTATAATTCAGCAAGGCTATGTGATCGCACAGGAATTTCTTCCGGCGGTGAAAGACGGCGACGTTAGAATTTTGCTACTCAATGGCCGAGTGATGGTAAAAGACGGTGTTCAGGCTATTATTCGCCGCTCTCCGGGAGAAGGCGAATTCCGAAGTAATTTTACCCAGGGCGCCACGGCAAACAGCAGTGATCTTACTCCTGAAATGCAACGCATCGTCGATCTAACCGCTCCAAAGTTAATCCGCGACGGACTCTTCTTTGTAGGACTCGATGTGGTGAAAGACAAACTCATTGAGATAAATGTGCTTAGTCCCGGCGGGATGGAAAGGTTTAAGGATATTGGCCTGCCCGATTTTACCCCAATGGTTATTGAAGCTATTGAACGCAAAGTAGATTATAAAGAAATGTATAAGGGACAGCTCTCTAACCAGGTGCTGGCCACTATGGAATAAAATTGAAAAGAATGAGCAAGGAAAAAAAGGAGATTCCAAGAATTATAGGTCAATACACCAGTGGCAAAAAAGGACCGTTGCTTTTCGTTACCGGTGGTGTACACGGAAATGAACCCAGCGGCGTGCAAGCCCTGGAAAGGGTTTTTGCTGAACTGGAAAAGTCAAAACCGGAAATTGAAGGAACAATTATTGGCGTTTCAGGGAATAAAGAGGCGCTAAACCGGAACAAGCGCTTTCTAGAGGAAGATTTAAACCGTACCTGGACAGTA
>NZ_DATCSO010000044.1:0-16652 GCF_036568425.1 Salegentibacter sp.
TAAAAAGGCGAGCAATTTGAAAAGCTTTATTTGAATTTTGGCTTTAAATTTTTAGAATGCGCCACGGAAGCTAGCATAGGTCCAGCCAAAAACTGATAGGTCTGCACCTACAGTTTCCTGGTCTTTTTCTATTGCTGTAGCAAAAGTGGTGGCATCGTTAGAGAAATCTGTGCTTTCTGTGGTGTCTTCAAAAATTGAAGAAACACTCTCTACCCCTTCTGGCAAAACAATTTCCCAGGCAGAGAAACTTAAGCTTCCGTCGCTATAGTTTGCAGCAGATGCGGCATCGTCAATTTCCACATTTTGAATGTCATTAAAACCTCTTACGTATACATTGTTGAAGGCTCCCATTGCACCGTCTCTTAGATCTGCTATTGCACCAGATGGGGCATTGGCATCTCCAATAATGCTTAGGTCCTGGATGGTAAAAGCTCCTTCAAGGGTGCCTTCCGGCCCGTCAATTTCTAAAGCGTGATCAGACTCGGCACCTTGAATCGCTAATGCGTTTGTAATAGTTCCAGAGTAAGCCATGTCTATATCAAGTCCATCATCTCCACCAGCGAATACAACAACGTTGCTCGTGTTCACGGTGCCGCCGAACCATTCAATTCCATCGTCTACGTTCCCAACTACTTCTACGTGATCTATTAAAGTTCCTGCACCAACACCACCAAGGGTAAGGCCATTGATTTCGTTTCCGGAACCAATTAATGCACCTCCGTGACGAATAGATACATACTTAAATACGCCTGAATCATCATCTGGGTCGTTTCCACCGAACCTTCCAAAGTCATCATCTGCAGGAATCCCTTCAATTTGAGATTCTTCAGAGTCACCCTCAAAGGAACTCGGCGCATTTCCCAGAATTAAAACTCCGCCCCAAAGGCCACGATCGTTTTCGTCAAGGTTTGAACCTTGTTTTTCTCCAAGGTCGATGTTGTCGTTTATAGAGGTGAAGATGATTGGTTCGTCAGCAGTACCTTCAGCCATAATTCGGCCTCCACGGGCTACGATTAGAGCAGAAGCCAAAGAACCGGTTCCTTCCTGTCCTTTTATTATTGTACCAGGTTCAATAGTAAGGGTTGCTCCATCACCTACCACGAATTTTCCGTTTAGCTCCCAAATTATATCATTGGTTAAAGTAAAATCTTCAATTAATAAGCCGGAAAGATCTTCGTCTTGTGGAGCTGTACCATTCTCACCTCCATCACACGGGGCACAAGCTCCGCCACAATCTATACCAGTTTCGTTACCGTTTTGAATCCCATCGGTACAGGTAGCAAGTTGTTCAATTGGCATATCGTCATCTTCGCTACAGCTGGTTAATCCTAAGGTGGCAATTGCAAAACCCGCAATAATCAGTTTTTTCATAAGTCAAAAAATTTAGTTTTCGTTGATGTAATTAATTTGAAACAAATAAACGAGCTTAGTTTAAGTGCGGCCTTAGCTTAAGTTTAAGCTTATGTTATTCTGAGATGTTTAATGTTATGATTAAGTTTATTTCAGGGACTTTATTTAGGTAAACAGAGGAGTTTTTTGAATGTATTTTATGAAAACATATTCTGAAAAGACCTGATTATAAAAGCACTTCGAAGAAATTTGTCTATATTACCTTAAGGTTAAGACTTAAGAAGAAGGAATAATTGCATAGGAATTTATACTTACTTTTACTTCAAAATAAGAACACAATTATATACTGATGAAAAAGAGTGACATTAAAATTCTTTTGGTAGATGATGAGCCCGATATCCTTGAAATTGTAGGTTACAATCTAAAAACGGAAGGCTACCAGGTAATCACCGCGGAAAACGGTGCAGATGGTGTGAAACTTGCCAAAAAGCATAAGCCGCAGCTAATTATTTTGGATGTAATGATGCCTGAAATGGATGGGATAGAAGCCTGTGAACAAATAAGAAATATTGCTGGCCTGGAAGAATCCATCATTACCTTTTTAACGGCAAGGGGAGAAGATTATTCTCAAATGGCAGGTTTTGATGCGGGTGCCGATGATTATATCACCAAACCTATTAAACCTAAGGTTCTTGTGAGTAAAGTTAAAGCCTTGCTGAGACGCTTTAAAGAGGATTCAACTTCCACTAATATTTTGAAAATTGGGGAGTTGGTTATAGACCGCGATCAGTATAAAGTGATTAAGGACGGACAGGAACTGGTGCTACCTAGAAAGGAATTTGAACTGCTATCTCTGCTTACCTCAAAACCCGGTAAAGTTTTTAAAAGAGAAGATATTCTTGATAAAGTATGGGGTAATGAAGTTGTTGTTGGGGGTAGAACCATAGATGTACATATCCGAAAACTACGTGAGAAAATAGGGGATGATTCCTTTAAAACCGTAAAAGGCGTTGGTTATAAGTTCGTAATTTAATGGCTAAAAAATTCAAGCGTTCATATAAATTTGCAGTTAAAACTTCGTTGTATATAACCGTTTTTCTTTCGGTAGTGGAGTCCCTTTATGCTGTTTTTACCACCGGATTTGAATGGTTGCCGGTTTTAATCCTGGCTCTGCTTACTTACCTTTTCTCCTTTTTCATTATTCAATACCGGGTAGAAAATTTTATCTATAAACGCATAAAAAAGATCTACGACAATGTTTCTCTTTTGGATTCCACCACTCTTAGCCCTAGCCAGGTAACTACAGATATGGCTTCGCTAACCCGGGAAGTGGAAAAATTTGCCGAGTATAACAAACTTGAGATCGAAACCCTTAAAGTGAGGGAAGCTTACCGGAAAGAATTTATGGGAAACGTATCTCATGAATTAAAAACTCCTCTGTTTACGGTTCAGGGCTATATACTTACCCTATTAGACGGGGCGATAAAGGATAAAGCTGTAAGAAAAAAATACTTGCAACGTGCCAACAAAGGAGTGGAACGACTTATCTATATTGTAAAAGATCTGGATATGATTACCAAACTTGAAGCTGGAGAGTTGCATCTTAATTTGGAAGATTTTAATATCGTTGAACTGGTCCAGAATTCGTTCGATCTTCTCGAAATGAAAGCTGCAAAAAAGAATATCAGCCTTGCCTTTGATATGCCGTATGACAGGCCGGTTATGGTACGGGCCGACCGTGACCGAATCCAGCAGGTGGTCTCCAACCTTATTGTGAATTCTATTAAATACGGGAAAAAAGGTGGCACCACCGAGGTTAGTATCGAAAATCTTATAAAAAATAAAGTTATCGTGCGTATTACCGATAACGGAGAAGGAATCGAAAAAGAGAATATTCCCCGGCTTTTTGAGCGCTTCTATCGCGTTGACAAAAGCGGAAGCCGGAAGGAAGGAGGCTCGGGTTTAGGCCTTTCCATTGTAAAGCATATTATTGAAGCACACAACGAAAAGATCTATGTAGAAAGTGTTTTTGGAGTAGGAAGTGAGTTTTCATTTACCCTCGAAAAGAGTAAAAAGACTACTGAAGTCGGTAACAAATCGAAAATCTCTAAAACCGCTAAATCTCTTTAGTCTTTTTAATTCTGAAATTTTAAAATTCTCCTGCCTGCAGTAAGGTGCAATTCCAAGATTTTCCAGACGCTCTGCCAGGTATTCCTGTTCAAATTGCCCTGGGGTAGGGATTAAAAATGCCTTTTTCTCAAGTTTAGAGAGGTCCATAATACTAGTGTATCCCGACCTGCAAATTACGGTTTCACTGGAATTGAACATATCTTCCAATTCCTTCCCTAAAATATAATCTTTTAAAATCAGATTGGTGTTATCGGCTTCTGCAATAGGATTATGTTCTCCTAAAACACCTCTTACAAATAAGGTCTTTTCAGTAGTGGTTCTAAATTCTTTCAGCAGGATCTTCTCCAAGAAGGAACGTTGAGGTTCAGGACCTGAAAGAATAATCATTATCTTGTATTTCTGCGGAAGATTTTCTTTTGTAAACCTACTTAATGGACCAATATATTTCACCTTCTCCGGGGTTTTTCTCATATGGCCTAACATCCCACTCAGATTCTTTGAACCTGGGAGATCAGGCACCCAGCACTCATCAAATTTCATGATATAGTTTTGATGAAGTTTACTGCTTAGCCAGGTGGTGTTTCCTGAAAGTACATTGAGTTGATGAGTGATAAAAACATTTTTTAGATGTTTATAGTGTACCCCTAATCGGTTATCGGAAATTATGCCGTTTAGATTGTATTTTTCTACCAGAAGTTTAGTATGATCCTTTTCGGCTTTTATTGCCTGAATTATCCTGGGGCTTTCAAGGAACAATTTCCACTTCAGTAAATTGGGAGACTTACTATATTCGATATTGTAGGAAGGGAGATCCTCTGCCACTAGATTGGGAAATTCCTCTTTTAACAGGGCGAGGGCAGCTCCATCAGAAGCTAAAATGGGCTCATACCCCTTAGTGATCAATGCTTCGATTAGGGGAATACAACGAGTGGCATGACCTAATCCCCAGTTAAGTACAGCAACCAAAATTCGCTTCTTCTTCATATATGTTTAAAATACTCCTCCTGTTGGCTAATTTCCTTAATTTTGACAAAATTTCAAACAAACTGTGGGAAGTAAAAATAAATTAAGACGATTTAAGGAAAACGAAAGTTTTGAAAATGTAATTCAACCCTCAAGAGAGGTATTGGAAAAAGATGAATTCAATTTTAAAGGGAAATGGCGGAAGGATTTTTTCAAAAATGATAATCCTATTGTACTTGAACTGGGATGTGGAAAAGGTGAGTATAGCGTGGGACTCGCGCAATATTATCCCGACAGGAACTTTATAGGAATTGATATCAAAGGAGCTCGTTTTTGGAGAGGGGCGAAAACCGCTCTCGAAGATAACCTGGAAAATGTAGCCTTCGTTAGAGCTCAAATAGAACTTGTCGACAGGATTTTTGAAGAAAATGAAGTAGATGAGATCTGGATAACTTTCCCAGACCCGCAAATAAAATACAAGCGGACCAAGCATCGCTTAACCAATTCAGAATTTCTGAAAAAGTATAAGCATATTTTGAAACCTGAGGGTTTGGTTCACCTTAAGACCGATAGTGAGTTTATGCATGGCTATACCCTGGGACTGTTACATGGACAAGGCCAGGAGATTTTATACGCTCATCACGATATCTATAAGAATGAATATTCACCTAAGGAAGTACGGGAAATTCAGACTTTCTATGAAAAACAGTATCTTGAACAAGGAAAACCTATTACCTATATTCAATTTAGGATAAAATAGCTTCTTTTGGAGGAAACTAAACTCTTTTTAATTACCTACTTTGCCGCCCTTATTGGAGTGATTCCTCCGGGCCTGGTTAATATGACTGTTGCCAAAACCTGTGTAGAACATGGGAAACGCAATGGTGTTTATGTTGCTTTTGGGGCTTCCAGCGTGGTGATTTTGCAGGCGCTTATCGCTGTTCTTCTTGCAAAATATATTTTTGATAATCCTTTTGTACAAAGCATTTTGTTGCGTGCCGGCCTGGTAATTTTTTTACTACTCGGGGTATATTTCCTTCTTATGGCTAAGCGACGGAAGGGGATTGAACACTCGAGCCATAGAGCCAATGCGAATAGTATTTTTAAGGGTATGCTGATTTCTGTACTTAATTTATTTCCTATTCCATATTTCGTAGCAATTGCCGGAGCCCTTAATGTGGGGGTGGGAGTAACCTATGATTGGTCTTTGATTGTAGCATTTGTGCTTGCTGCTTCTCTAGGCAGTTTTACCACGCTTTATCTTTACGTACTTTCATTTATGAAAATTGAAAAGTATGCCGATAGATTTGCTGAATATTCCAATTATTTTATGGCAAGTCTTATGCTGATTTTAGTGATTTTAACAATTATCAGGATCTATAATTTATGATTTCTGAAGAAAAGAATTTCTTTGATAAAGTTTATGAAACTGTAAGGCAAATCCCGGTTGGAAGGGTTACCTCTTATGGGGCAATAGCCAGAGCTATAGGTTCGCCGCAAAGTGCCAGGATGGTTGGATGGGCAATGAATGCCTCCCATAATAGGGAAGACGTACCGGCACATCGGGTGGTAAACCGTAAGGGTCTTCTTAGCGGCAAACATCATTTTGGAGACAACAATGCAATGCGAAATTTACTGGAAGCCGAAGGTATAAGCGTTAGCGAAAATAAGGTGGTAGATTTCGAAAAATATTTCTGGGATCCTTCCGTAAATATTCATCCCTGATCCCAATCATAAAACCAGCTTATTACTCCATAAATCAATTATAGGTAAATACTTCGTTTTCTTAGCTTTTCCACCTATATTTGCGTTTAGAATCAGTCTATATAAGACTGGTTTTTAAAAACTTTATTTACAGAACTTATTGTAAGGACTGGGACTTTTCTGCGGCAAATCACAGGCCTTATGCCCTAAATACAATTAAGATGAAATTAGATAGAAAAGATATCCTTAAAGCCCTTGAAACTATTTCTGTTGCCGGTGAAGGCAAAAATATAGTTGAAAGCGGCGCAGTTCAAAATGTTATGACTTTTGGTGATGAGGTGGTAGTCGACCTTGTTTTAAATACTCCCGCTCTTCACATTAAAAAACGTGCCGAGGTAGATGTGCTTAAAGCCATTCACGAACATGTTTATCCAAAAGCCAAAGTAAAAGTTAATATAAAGGTAAATGCGCCCGATAAGAAGCCCGAGATTAAAGGTAAACACATTCCGGGTATCAGTAATATAATTGCTGTAGCTTCAGGAAAAGGAGGGGTAGGAAAATCTACCGTTACTGCGAATATGGCGGTATCCCTCTCAAAAATGGGCTTTAAAGTAGGTCTTTTAGATGCCGATATTTATGGACCTTCAGCGCCTATTATGTTTGATATCGAGGCAGAAAAGCCCCTTTCAGTAAATATAGACGGACAATCAAAAATGAAACCTGTAGAAAACTACGGCGTTAAGATTCTTTCTATTGGCTTTTTTACCCAACCTAACCAAGCTGTAGTTTGGCGGGGCCCAATGGCTGCCAAAGCGCTTAATCAAATGATTTTTGATGCAGCCTGGGGTGAACTTGATTTTCTTTTGATCGATCTTCCGCCGGGAACCGGTGATATTCACCTTTCTATAATGCAGTCATTGCCAATAACGGGAGCCGTAGTGGTAAGCACTCCACAAAATGTGGCCTTAGCCGATGCTAAGAAAGGAGTTGCAATGTTCCGCCAGGAAAGCATAAATGTGCCGGTTTTAGGAATAGTAGAGAATATGGCTTATTTTACTCCGGAAGAATTGCCAGAAAATAAATATTATATCTTCGGAAAGCACGGTGCAAGAAACCTTGCTGAAGATCTTGATACTCCGTTTCTCGGAGAGATCCCATTGGTGCAAAGTCTTCGGGAATCTGGAGATATTGGGAGGCCTGCGGCCCTACAAACGGGAACCCCAATAGAAACTGCTTTTGAAGAAATCACCAGAAATATGGTTCAGCAAACGGTAAATCGTAACCAGAGCCTTCCGCCTACCGAAGCAATTAAGATTACCACTATGGCTGGTTGTAGTGCCGTTAATAAAAAATAGATGACAAGCGAAGAAGTAAAACTAAATGTGGAGAAAGCTTTGGCTGAAATTCGTCCCTTTCTGGAAAGTGATGGGGGTAATATCTCTTTGGTCTCTATTGAAAACGACCGGTTGGTGAAAGTCCGGCTGGAAGGAGCCTGTGTGGGTTGTTCTGTAAACCAGATGACCCTTAAATCGGGGGTGGAAATGACGATTAAGAAATACGCGCCACAAATCGAGCAGGTTGTAAATATTGAAAGGTAAGCTGGCGGGTTTATCCAAAATGAAAATGAAGAATGATTAAAACCGACATACTAATTATTGGTGCCGGGCCAACCGGACTATTTGCAGTATTTGAGGCTGGATTGTTAAAGCTCAAATGTCACCTTATTGATGCTCTTGCTCAGCCTGGTGGCCAGTGTTCAGAGATCTATCCTAAGAAGCCTATTTATGATATCCCCGGTTTCCCCGAGGTGCTTGCCGGAGATCTTGTGAATAATCTTATGGAGCAGATCAAACCTTTTGAACCCGGTTTTACCCTGGGAGAAAGAGCAGAGACTATAGATAAGCAGGAAGATGGAAGTTTTATCGTTACCACAAGTAAAGGAACAAAGCATCACGCTCCCGTTGTGGTAATCGCCGGGGGACTTGGAAGCTTTGAGCCCAGAAAACCCCCTATTGCCAATATACAGCAGTACGAAGATAATGGAGTAGCTTATATTATTCGTGATCCGGAGATCTATCGAAACAAGAGGGTAGTTATTGCCGGAGGAGGAGATTCTGCATTAGATTGGTCTATTTATCTAGCTGAAATTGCTTCGGAAGTTTCCCTGATACATCGGCGTAAGGATTTCCGTGGTGCTCTGGATTCAGTAGAAAAAGTAGAGAAACTCTCTAAAGAAGGAAAAGTCAAGCTTATTACAGAAGCTGAGGTAACCGATTTAAAAGGCGAAGGAAAACTTGAAAGCGTGGTTATATCCCACCGGGATAAGGCTTCAGAAAAGCATATAAAAAACACCGATTATTTTATTCCATTATTCGGGCTCTCCCCCAAACTAGGACCCATTGCCGATTGGGGCCTCGAAATCGAGAAAAATGCCATTAAGGTTGATAACGCGTATGATTATCAAACAAACATCCCGGGAATTTATGCCATTGGAGATGTAAATACTTACCCCGGAAAATTAAAACTTATTCTTTGTGGTTTTCATGAAGCCGCAATAATGTGTCAAAGTGCATATCAACGTATCTTCCCAGACAAGAAGTATGTTATGAAATATACTACGGTTAGTGGGATTAATGGGTTTGATGGAAGTAAGAAAGAGGCGAAGAGAGAGATTGTAAAAAGTATAAATTAGAGGATGTCTGATATTAAGATCACCATAATTGATAGAGAAGGTGAAGCTCATCGGGTAGCTGCTCCTACCGATATGAATATGAATCTTATGGAGGTTATTCGCAGTTTCGAATTGGCTCCGGAAGGTACAATTGGAATTTGCGGCGGAATGGCTATGTGTGCTTCCTGCCAATGTTATATGCTAAATTATGAGCATCTGCTACCAGAAAAGAGTTACGAAGAAGAAGATATGCTGGACCAGGCGTTTTTCCTGCAAGATAACAGCCGTTTAAGTTGCCAGATACCCATTACAGAGGAAATGGAAGGCCTGGAGGTCAAGATAGCCCCTGTTGCTCCCTGATGTGATGAAAAGCTTAAAACCGGTTGAGGTCTCTCTTCCGGTTTTTTATTCTGAAATGCTTTCGGTTAGTTCGGCCTCAATGCCCTGCATTAAAGTGCGCTGGTTTTGCAAAATTATTTCTGCAATTCTTTCAGTGTCTCTCCATTTGTCCATATCCTCTCCACAGAGTTTGTTCAGTATCCTGAAGGATAGGCCAAAATCATTTTCGGCTTCTAAGCTCAGGAAGTACTTAAATAACTTAAGATCTGTTTTTCCTGATTTCTCAAATTCTGAAATCGTATTTATTAAATCAGGATCTATCATTCCTGCTTTGCTGTAAAGAAATGCCGCAGCTATTTTATGAGGTTTTTCTTCAGAAATAATGTCAAATATGTTTTTGATAAACTGTTTAATGCAAACCGGAAGTTTGGAGCCGGCGATGATGAGAAAAATATCGGTGCCATGACTTACATGTCTTAGAAAATTAGTGATATTTTCAGGATTTGAACCTGTTTCGGTCATCGCATCCAGAAACATTTCAAATTTACTTTGATGAGTCCCGTAATAATTCTTTGCGGTCTCTTCCTGCAGAATTGTTTTATTGATAAGAAACCTGAGTTCAGGATCTCCAATGGGTAGCCACGGATTGGTTGTTTTGGTAAATTCCTCTTTTAAATAATTGAGCAAAGACATGTTGGCCCATACCGCAAAAATATGGTGCTCCATATACACCTGTAACTGCTTTATATTATTAATTTGGGGGTGATTAGAATTATTGCCGAAATCTTTTAAGTCTGACTTAAATTTTTGGTTTATTTCTTGTATCATTTTATCTTTCTTCATATGGCTTCAAAAGTAAAAGCTATAGCGTGGAAATGAAAATCTTAAGGATATAATCTCCTTAATTTTCAACTTTTAAGGATATATTCAAATTATGAGAACTCAGGTGAAATATTCATATAATATCCTGGTATTTTATTCCAATAAATCAAAGGATTATTTGCAGCTGGAAGGAGTTGTGGCAAAAAAGCCAAAAGCTCTCAAAACCGAGTGCTGTAAAAAATACAAAAAGGGCAAACGCTGTAAACGCTGCCCTTGTTTTGATCTTTTAGGGAATTCTGAAGTATCTAATTAGAATGCAGGCATGCCTGTAATATCCATTCCCGTTATTAACAGATGAATATCGTGAGTGCCTTCGTAAGTAATTACACTTTCCAGGTTCATCATATGGCGCATAATACTATATTCCCCTGTAATACCCATTCCGCCTAATATTTGTCTAGCTTCCCGGGCGATGTTTATAGCCATTTCCACGTTATTCCTTTTTGCCATTGAAATTTGGGCAGAAGTGGCTTTGCCTTCATTACGCAAAACTCCAAGTCTCCAGGCCATCAACTGGGCCTTGGTGATCTCAGTAATCATTTCTGCCAGTTTTTTCTGCTGAAGTTGTTTTCCGCCAATTGGTTTGTCAAATTGGATCCTTTCTTTCGAATATCTTAAGGCAGTGTCATAACAGTCCATTGCGGCGCCAATGGCTCCCCAGGCGATTCCAAAGCGTGCAGAGTCCAGACAGCCCAGTGGAGCGCCTAGTCCACTTTTATTTGGCATTAAATTCTCTTTTGGGACCTTTACGTTATCAAAAATTAGCTCTCCGGTAGCACTGGCACGAAGAGACCATTTGTTGTGTGTTTCAGGAGTAGAAAAGCCCTCCATTCCTCGCTCCACGATCAATCCGTGGATACGGCCTTCTTCGTTTTTGGCCCATACAATGGCAATATCGGCGAAAGGTGCATTGGAGATCCACATTTTGGCGCCATTCAATAAATAATGATCGCCTTTATCTTTAAAATTGGTAACCATCCCGGCGGGATTAGAACCGTAATCTGGTTCGGTGAGACCAAAACAACCAATTATTTCGCCACTGGCGAGTTTGGGTAGGTATTTTTTCTTTTGCTCTTCGGTGCCGTATTTAAAGATGGGATACATCACCAGGGAAGATTGTACTGAAGCCGTGGAACGTACTCCACTGTCACCCCGCTCTATTTCCTGCATGATAAGGCCGTAAGAGATCTGGTCGAGTCCGGCTCCACCATATTCTTCAGGAATATAAGGACCGAAAGCACCAATTTCAGCTAAACCGCCTATAATAGATTTAGGAAATTCGGCATTTTGGGCGGCCTCTTCAATTATGGGAGAAACTTCGCGCTTCACCCATTCCCGGGCAGCATCGCGAACCATTTTATGTTCATCGGTTAAAAGCTCATCAATATTGTAATAATCGGGAGCTTTAAAAAGATCTGGTTTCATGTTGTGTAGTGTTTTACACAAATGTAGCCAAGCTTTTTATAGCAAACAATTATAATTTAAGATAGAATGGGGAAACCAATTGTTTGTATTTTTCCGTATAATTATGTCTGGAAATTTCTAAAATTAGCTCCTCATTAAGAGAGTCTTCTTTCTGAAAGCCTAAGTTCAAAAGACTTCGTTTGATCTCAGAATCTTTAGTTCCTTTCACCCGGGTTATTTTCTGGGGAAATAAACCTGTCTTTTCAGCTAATTTCAGAAAGCTTTTTTCCTCCCGATGAGGAATAATGCAACTGAAAATTCCTTCTTCTGAAAGCAATTTGGATGCTCCCTCCAACAATTCTGAAAAAGGCAAAGCTTCTTCAAACCTGGCTTGATTTCTCTGGTTGTTTTCTGTAGTAAAACTTTCCGAATAAAAAGGAGGATTGGAAATAATAAGATCATATTTCTCTTCATCCTGCATTTCATCTACAAACTCATCAAAAGCAGCGTGATAGCAGAAAAGTCTGTCGCTCCAATCGCTGTTTTCAAAATTCTCTACAGCCTGCTCATAGGCATCTTCGTCTATTTCCAGGGCGTCTATAAGTAGGGCAGTGGAGCGCTGTGCCAGCATTAAAGCTATTAGGCCGGTTCCTGTACCAATATCGAGGATGCTGTCTGGTTTATGCTCCAGTGGAGCCCAGGCCCCAAGTAGCACTCCGTCTGTTCCTATCTTCATAGCGCATCGATCCTGTTCTATTTTGAATTCTTTAAACTGAAATGCTTTTTGTGACATTGTAAAAATTAATTGGTTTGGTAGAGTTTGCAGAAAACTTAAAAATACTTGTTTTCCTGGAACCAGTTAATGCTTTCTTTAATGCTTGAATCAATATGGGTTTCCGGCATATTAAGCTCTTTTTTGGCCTTCTCGTTGCTGAAGTAATTTTCTAAAAACAACATACGAACATTGGTTTTGAGCAACAATAATCTTTTAGTTGGAAAAATGCGATACAGCCCTTCAATTGGGTTGAGTAAACTTAGTGGGATGGGAATTAAGAAATGTGTTGCTGTTGAAAATTCTGATACTTTTTTAAAAAAATCTTTATAAGTAAGATTAACACCCGAAAGCAAATAACTTTCTCCGGTTCTGCCCATTCTCATGGCATTTATACAAGCCGTCGCAACCGCCGAAACAGCTACATAACTTTTGCCACCTTTAGGATAGAAAACCAGTTTGTTTTTTAATAAATAGAGCATTAGTCTGCCGCTGGAAGGTTTAATGTCGTAAGGGCCAAGCATAAAAGTAGGTGCGACTACAATAGCCGGGAAGTTGTTTTTATTAGCTTCATCTAAAACTAGCTGTTGGGCTTTATATTTACTATGTGCATAGCCGGAATTTCTTAAGAACGGCATAAAATCCGAATTTTCTGTGCCGGGATTTTCTTTGCTGCCCATAGTGAAGGCATTTGCGCTACTTACAAATACAAACCTGCTGATGTTTTGCTTTTTTGAAGCTTCTATCAGCAATTTTGTGCTTGTAATATTGGCTTCCCTGTAATCAGCAAAATCCGGTGAATCCTGGCTTGTCTTTGCAGCGGCGTGAATTACAAATTCACATTCCTGCATAGCTCTTTCAATGTCTTTTGGGTTACTTAAATCTCCTCTTATGATTTTGCAATGAAGGTGTTTAAGTAAACTGGTGTCGCTGTTTTTTCTTAACAAAACAACTACTTTATAATTCTCTTGAATAAGCTGTTTAGTAATATGAAAGCCCAAAAATCCACTTGCTCCGGTCACCATTACTTTTTTAGTCATTGGCTTGCGGTTTTGTAGCTTCAGGCTTAAGTTTACCACTCAGGATTTTAAGTTGTAGGGGGACAGGTACAAAACGCAATAAAAGTGAATTGAACCAATTGAATTTTCCCGGTATTATCACTGCTTTTTTCTGAAATAATTTTTCCAAACATATTTCAGCTGTCTCTTCGGCGGTTAAAACCGAATATTTTACCATCCCGGTTAATGCCTTTACTCTTTTTGCAACATTTTCATTGGTAGGCATAGGACCCGGGTGGGCTACTGCAACGTGAATATTGCTGTTTTCTAACTCCGATTTGAGACCGCGGGAAAAGGAATACACAAATGCTTTACTTGCAGGGTAAACCGTTTTAAAGGGCATAGGAGCAAAGGCTGCAAGGCTTGAAATGTTAAGGATAAAAGCTTCTTCTTCTTTTCTTAAGACGGGCAGTAATTGATGGGTTAAGCTTACCAGGGATATAATATTTAGGAGTACAATTTCATTTAAATAACTCAGACTTACATCTTCAAATTTGTTTGCACCTCCAATTCCTGCATTGTTAATCAGCATATTTATCCTATAGTTTTTGACAAAATCAACAACCTTATATAAATCTTCTTTGGTAGTAAGATTTGCCTCATACTGTATGGCTTCTATCTTATACTTTTTCTCTAACTCTTTAGCCAGCTTTCCGTTGTTTTCATTTGGGAGGGAAATGAGAATAAGATTTTGTCCCTTTCTTGCACATATTTCAGCAAAAGCTTTCCCCAGGCCCTGACTGGAACCGGTGATTAAGGTATATTTCTGTTTGGTTTTATTCATATAATGCTTTAGAACATATTTCAAAAATAAGAGAAATAATTTTTGGAATATTTTGCCTTTACAAGATACAGTAGGAAGATTTTTGCCACAAAATTTTTTATGCAATAGCTGGGCATTAGTTTCTCCGGAAATTATTTTGGCATAAAAAAACCGCCTCGTTAGGGAAGCGGTTTTTAGATTTATTAGAGATTATTGTTCCCGATATCTGTCGGGATCTGACAATGACTTTTACTCACCTAAACCAACTCTTTTGAAACCTACAACTTCAAGGTTTGAGTCTACAGATTTCACATAATCTGAAACACTTTGCTTGCTGTCTTTGATATAAGCCTGATTAACAAGAGTGTTGTCTTTAAAGAATCTTTTGATTTTACCTTTTGCGATATTATCAAGCATCTCTTCAGGTTTACCTTCCTGGCGAAGCTGGTCTTTTGCGATCTCAATTTCTTTCTCGATGGTGCTTTGGTCAACACCATTTTCGTTAAGTGCAACCGGATTCATTGCAGCAGCCTGCATAGAAACATTTTTAGCAGCTTCATCAGCTCCTTCAACATTTTTAGACAGCGCCGTGATTACAGCGATCTTGTTACCGGCGTGAATGTAAGAACCTACGAAAGGAGCTTCAAGAGTTTTGAAGGCACCAATCTCTATCTTTTCACCAATAACCCCGGTTTGTTCGGTTAATTTGTCTTCAACGCTAATTCCTTTATAATCTGCCTTAAGGAATTCTTCTTTTGAATTATAATTGAGAGCAAGTTCAGCAAAATCCTTGGCCAGATTTATGAAATCATCATTCTTGGCAACAAAATCGGTTTCACAGTTAAGAGAGATAATCACTCCTTTAGTGTTATCGGCATTGGTCTTAGCGATTGCAGCACCTTCAGCAGAGTCACGGTCGGCTCTTTTAGCAGCAACCTTCTGACCTTTCTTACGAAGAACTTCAATAGCCTTGTCGAAATCACCATCGGTTTCTACCAGGGCTTTCTTGCAATCCATCATTCCGGCACCGGTAGCTTTTCTTAATTTATTTACTTCTGCAGCAGTTATCTTAGCCATAATATTGTATTTTATTAAAAAGTCGTTTAGAATCTAACTCAGAAAGAAAGGACTAAACGACTTTTAGATTTTATAAAAAATATTGGTTTATTCTTCTTCGTTAGATGATTTAGCCTTGTCAAGAGTTTCCTGCTTATCTTCAAGCTTAACATCTTGTTGGGCTTCTTTCATTGCTTTTTTGTCTTCAGCATCTTTAGAAGGAACTTCTACATCTTCAGTTTTTGCTACTTTTGCTTTTGGCTCTTTAGTAGTTTTTTCTTCTTTCTCTTCCTTTTCAGCTTTCTTAGTGTCTTTGCTGGCTTTTCTTTCAGAAAGGCCTTCCACTATTGCATCAGCTGCGTAAGAAACCACCTTATTAATAGATTTTGAAGCGTCATCGTTGGAAGGAATAACATATTCCACCTCACGAGGATCTGAGTTGGTATCTACCATTGCAAAGATTGGAATGTTTAATTTCTGAGCTTCTTTAATGGCGATGTGTTCACGGGTGATATCAACTACAAACAGTGCTCCAGGAAGTCTGCTCATCTCAGAGATAGAACCAAGGTTCTTTTCTAGCTTTGCTCTAAGACGATCTACCTGTAGGCGTTCTTTTTTAGAAAGTGTGTTGAAAGTACCATCTTTTTTCATTCGGTCAATTGAAGCCATTTTCTTAACGGCTTTACGAATGGTTACGAAGTTGGTAAGCATACCACCGGGCCAGCGCTCGGTGATGTAAGGCATATTTGCTTTTTGCGCTTGCTCGGCTACAATTTCCTTAGCCTGCTTTTTGGTCGCTACAAAAAGTATTTTTCTGCCGCTGGCTGCGATTTTTGACAGGGCCTCACCGGCTTCCTGCATTTTTGCAGCACTCTTATATAGGTTGATGATATGAATCCCGTTACGCTCCATATAGATATATGGGGCCATATTTGGATTCCATCTTCTTGTAAGGTGGCCAAAATGCACACCTGCATCAAGTAATTCTTTTACTTCTACTTTGTTTGCCATTTTTGTAATAGTTTACGTTCTGTTGAGATAGCAACAAGTAAGTGGCTATTTTATATTAAATACGGCCTTACCTGTTTAGATGCTAAACTAACTTCCGCGGCAAGCGGAATAACAACAAAATTCTTTTTAGTATTAAATGAACTTTTGGGAAATAATCCCAATAATAATTAACGTTTAGAGAACTGAAATTTCTTACGAGCTTTCTTCTGTCCGAATTTCTTACGTTCTACCATTCTTGGATCTCTGGTCATTAAACCTTCTGGTTTTAACACCGCTCTGTTCTCTGCATCCAGTTCTACCATTGCTCTTGCAATAGCAAGACGGATAGCTTCAGCCTGACCCGTGATTCCTCCTCCGTAAACATTGGCCTTAATATCGAAATTACCATCATTTCCGGTAAGATTCAATGCCTGGTTTACTTTGTACTGAAGGGTACCTGTAGTGAAGTAATCCTTAAGATCTTTTTTGTTAATGGTAAAGTTTCCGCTTCCTTCAGAAACATATACCCTTGCAACCGCTGTTTTTCTACGGCCAATTTTGTGAATAACC
>NZ_DATCSO010000045.1:0-11861 GCF_036568425.1 Salegentibacter sp.
GTAGCTTAATGTGTCCACACTAATTAAATTTACTTATTATTAAACATTCCATTCCCGTTCCCTACATGAATCATGGCGGGAAAACGGGGTGCAAATGTACAATTATAAATTCATATAGCAAATATGTGACTTATTAATTTATTGCATTGGAAATCCCTGTGTGTCAAGTGATTTTGATTATGCTTGTTTTTCAAAAGATGAGACCTGTTTCAATGCAGCTTCCCGTAAGCTTTAAGCCTTGTAATTATAATATGTGCCTTTCCAAAATCGGTTAAAAATCGACAAAATGCTTACTTACAACGACTAACGGTATTTTTAATGTTAAAAAAGTCATAAAATCAATTGGATGTTTTTAACTTTGCACCAGAAAAAGAAATAAAAACCCCAAAATTGCTATGAAGAATACGTTTAATTTAGGAACCAGGTTTTTTGTTCTTGCTTTAGTTATAATTCTGGGAAGCTGTGAACCAAATGATGAAGATATTATGGCTGCAGACATCTCAGAAACCAATCTTACTGTTATAGATCGTGATGCTATGGTAGGGGAGTGGCAATTAACTACTATGCAAGCCGATAGCCTTGTAGACCTTAATGATGACGGAATAGGCCATGAGAACATTCTCGAGGAAACCACCTGTTTTGACAGCATGGGTATTACTTTTTATGATGACGGAACCTTTACCACCGTGAACTCTAAACTCGATTTTAATTATGGACCAAATGGGGATGAATTTAAGTGTCTCTCAGGACGAACAGATCACGGCACATGGGATATTGAAAACGATGAGCTTATTCTGAATTTGGAAATTAATGCTGAGGTATATACCGACAGGAAAATCATTAACAAAGAAGCTGATAAATTTGGTTTTGATGTTTCTAAATTTGAATCCTCTCAATATGTTGATGATCCTGGAGATTCCCACGCCTCACATATTCTTGTGTTAG
Organism: Salegentibacter sp.; assembly: GCF_036568425.1. Taxonomy (GTDB): domain Bacteria; phylum Bacteroidota; class Bacteroidia; order Flavobacteriales; family Flavobacteriaceae; genus Salegentibacter. The sequence goes on from NZ_DATCSO010000045.1 coordinate 946, forward strand.
CGGTGGAGTATACCAGAGTTAATTAGGCTTTACCGCAGATTCTGAAATTAAAAGGAGGCTTTCCATTGCTGGAAGCCTCCTTTTTTTAATCTGAATTCAGAATGCTTACTCTATAATTGGTATCCCAAATCCTCCAATGCCTGTACTATTAAATCTGCATAATATGTAGGAGAAGCGCCGGGAGTTACTCCATAGTTGTATCCAAATTCAATACGATCGGATAAACCATAGTTGCCTGCGTAATTTCCTGTACCATTTTCAATATATTCTACAAGAGACTTGAAGTTGGCAAATGGCCCCCACGTATCTGTTTCTACCTGGAAGATCACGCCTCTGTAGTAATTAGCAGGAAAGGAATTCAACCTTGTTCTCAGGGCAGCAATGTCTAATTCGTATGCTCCTGTTCTGGTTGTGTTTTCATCCCAAACACCCCCGGTATGATAGATATACTCGGCTTCATCCTGGAAAACTAAAGCTATCACATTTCCGGTTGGAGTCTCCCCCTGGAAATTTAACATATTTAAAGTTCTTTCTGAGCCATCAGAAATAACTTTTACCTTATCATTATAGGCGTCTTCATCGTTATCATATAAACCAATAAGAGCATCTTTTAATAAGGTGTTTCTCATAGTCTGTAAGGGGGAAAGGGTCGAATTCATTGAGCCTGAGGAGTCAAAATAAATGTAAATATTAGTATCTACATCAATCACTGGAGGGGTTCCATTATCTGTTAATGGTGGGGTGTCTGTCGCACAGCCAACTCCTTCTCTAAAATGCCAGTAATCTAAAGCATCTTCCCCATCAAATAAGGTTCTAACCTGGACATCGGTAAGAGTAAAGCTTCGAATGACCTCTTCAGTAACCTCACCATAGGCATCAGAATTAAGTAGTGTAATTTCTACATAGTAATTATCTACTGTGTCTTCTCCACCTACATCGGGTAACGCAAAACAAAGAGGGCTGCCGGAATAATCTCCGTTATTGTCCATTTCTACAGTGTTTTGAACGTTAGAATAAAGCACGTCTCCCGTGTCGTCCATACCGCTCCAGATATTAACAGAGTACTCTGCAGGATAATGTCTTCCATTATCGTCGCAGAAGTTTCCAAAAATACAGAACTCTATAGCTTGATTTGGATGAAGATCAAAGAATAAATACCCAAATTCATTCACAGTACGATCATCAAAACATAATACATCTACATCTACGTATTTTTTTGTTCCTGCGCCTAAATCAAACTCGATAGGAAGTGGTGTGTCTACCCATTCAATGAAATCACTTTCCCCATAAGGCGCAAGCCAAATGAGAACATCATTTTCGTCATACACTGCAAAATAATCCAGGCTATATGGGCCAGGAACCAGTTCGAGATCCGAAGACTCTACGGTGAAATATTCTTCGGTTCCATCGTTATCATAATCTCCGGGTGTGGGGTTAACCTCTACCATAAGAGGCTCTTCATAACTACCTACATCAGTAGTACCGCTTAATACTACATGCACATAAGACGGAACTAACTCCGAACAATCTGGCAAGGTCATCTCTTGCCTGGTCTGTGAATCTTCCAGTAAATCATTTAAAACGGCTCCAAAATTAAGAGTGGCCATTTCAGGCTCATCTGCCGGAATAGAATCAATTTCATCTTTACTACAGGCAGTCATTAACATAGCAAGAACAGCCATGTACATCAGGTAATTTTTAAATCTTTTCATAATTAAAAGTTTTTGGTTAAATATTGAATGATTAATAAAATTCAATGTTAGTTAACCATAATGAATAGGTGTCCAAAATGCACATAGTTGACCTGGGAGGGACGGCGAAAAAAATAATGTGGGGTATAAATCAGGACCGGTTTTTAAGATTTCCGGTTTATTGATTCTTTTCAAATATAAGAATACCAACAGGCTGGAGACAATGGGGGAATGCCTGTATTATTGGGTAGATGATAAGGAAGTACTTTTGTATGAGGGGTATAAGGCGATTAGTGAGTTAATGAGCTTCCAGCCAATTTTGACCGGTACCAATCTCAACATCAAGAGGAACCTCAAGTTGATAGGCGTTTTCCATTTCTGCTTTAATCAGTTTTCCTATTTCATCAAGTTCGTCCTTATGTGCATCAAAAACCAATTCATCATGAACCTGGAGTAGCATCCTGGTTTTGTAATTACCTTCATTAAGCTTTTTGTGAATATTGATCATCGCAAGTTTAATGATGTCGGCGGCGCTTCCCTGTATTGGAGCATTTACTGCATTCCGTTCGGCTGCCCCTCTTACCACGGCATTCTGTGAATTTATATCCTTTAAATATCGTCTTCGGCCTAAAATGGTTTGCACATAACCGTGCTCACGGGCGAAAGCAATTTGATCTCCAATATAATTGGTGAGTTTAGGGTAGGTCTTATAGTAAGTGTCAATAAGTTCCTTGGCCTCGCTACGCGATAAATTGGTTTGATTGCTTAAACCAAAAGCGGAAACCCCGTATACAATTCCGAAATTTACTGTTTTTGCGTTGCTGCGTTGCTCCCTGGTCACTTCTTCAAGCGGTATATTAAAGACCTTGGCCGCAGTAGAGGCGTGAATGTCTTCCCCGTTTTTAAAGGCCTTTATCATATTATCTTCTTCACTAAGTGCCGCGATTATCCTTAATTCTATTTGGGAGTAATCGGCAGCGAGCAGGATATAGTTTTCATCCCTGGGAACAAAGGCTTTTCTAACCTCGCGACCTCTTTCGGTCCTTATTGGAATATTCTGTAGGTTAGGGTTATTAGAACTTAACCTCCCTGTCGCAGCTATGGTTTGTACATAATCTGTATGCACTCTCCCGGTGGATTTTTCGATCTGGTTGGGAAGAGCGGTTACATAGGTGTTCAGCAATTTTACCAGGGCCCGGTAATCAAGCACGTATTGTATAATGTTATTGTCTTTAGCAAGGCTAGACAATACGTCCTCACTGGTGGAATATTGACCTGTCTTGGTCTTTTTGGGCTTTTTTACCAGCTCCATTTTTTCAAAAAGGATTACTCCCAGTTGCTTTGGAGAACTTATCTTGAATTCTTCTCCTGCTTCAGCGAAGATCTTTGCTTCTAATTCGGCAATATCATTGTGTAGAGCTTCGGTCAGAGAATTAAGGAATTTTTCGTCCAGTTTTATTCCTTCCAGTTCCATATCGGCGAGGACCCGCACCAACGGGATTTCAATTTCATCAAAAAGCTTTCGGGTATTGGCTTCTTTTAATTCCTCTTCAAAATATTTTTTAAGCTGAAGAGTGATATCGGCATCTTCTACTCCATATTCGGTTTGCTGCTCCAGCGGCACTTCCCGCATAGATTTTTGATTCTTTCCTTTTTTACCGATCAATTCTGAAATAGGCTGCGGACTGTAATTCAAATAGGTTTCCGCAAGAATATCCATATTGTGACGCATATCAGGATTAATGAGGTAATGCGCAATCATGGTGTCAAAGAGCTGGCCTTTGATTCTGACCCCATACTTTGCCAGTACTTTGATATCGTATTTTAAATTCTGACCCGTTTTTTCAATATTTTCATCTTCAAAAAACGGCCTTAATTCGTCAATAAGGGCCTGGGCATCTTCTCTTTTTTCTGGAAATGGTAAATAGAATCCTTTTCCCGGTTGCCACGAAAAACCTATTCCTACTAACTCGGCTTCAAGGGCATTTAAACTAGTGGTTTCAGTGTCGAAACACACATTTTTTTGCTTCATCAGGTTTTTCAGAAACAGCGCTCTCGCCATTTGGGTGTTAAGGCTTTGGTAAACGTGGGGAGTATCCTTTAAGGTTTTTCTTCCTGAAGTTGATTCTATTTTTTCTGCAGGATCAGCTCCAAAAAGTGAGAACTGACCTTCACCCGCAGTTTTCGCATTCTTTCTTGCAGATGGAGAATTGGTGACCTGGGTTTGGGTGTGTTCTTCCTCGCCGCTGAAAAGCTTTATAAACTGGTCTTTAAGCCTCCTGAATTCCAACTCATCAAATATTTCCTGGACTTTTTCAGCATCTGGCATAGAAAGTTCATAATCCTCGGCGTGAAATTTCACATCGCAATCGGTTAAAATGGCTGCGAGTTTCTTAGACATCAGGCCCTGCTCCTTATGAGCTTCCACTTTTTCCCGCATTTTACCTTTTAATTTATCGGTGTTGGCAAGAAGATTTTCCATGCTCCCGAACTCTTTGATAAACTTTTTCGCAGTTTTCTCGCCTACCCCAGGAAGACCGGGAATGTTGTCTACTGCATCGCCCATCATCCCTAGAAAATCTATAACCTGATCCGGAGTTTGTACTTCAAATTTCTTTTGCACCTCGGGAATCCCCCAAATCTCAATGCCGTTGCCCATTCTGGCAGGGCGATACATGAAAATATTTTCAGTAACTAATTGCGCAAAATCTTTATCTGGTGTTACCATATACACCCGGTAGTTTTCCTTCTCGGCCTGTTGAGCTAAAGTTCCTATAATATCATCGGCCTCGCAACCCGGAAGAACCACGACCGGAATATGCATGGCATTAAGAATATCCTGAATTATCGGGATGGCCTCTTTTATAGGTTCGGGAGTAGCGTCGCGGTTTGCTTTGTATTCGGCAAACATTTCGGTGCGCACTTCGCTGCCTTCCTTGTCAAAACAAACTGCCAGATGATCTGGTCTTTCCCGCCTAATCACATCAAAAAGGGAATTCATAAACCCCATGATAGCCGAGGTGTCGAAGCCTTTGGAATTGATCCTGGGGTTTTTAATAAAAGCATAATAACCACGAAAAATCAAGGCATAAGCATCAACGAGAAACAGGCGTTTTTGATCAGACATAAAAAGGAGATTTGTTTTCTAAGAATATTCCAAAACTACAAAGATAAAATCATACCTCATTCGGGCCGGGTGTAAAAAATGGAAAACAAAGGCAGGCTTTTTGTAACGGGAGTTAAAAAGTGTAAGTTTCTGCGACTTATACAGGCGTTAAAACTTCTGTTAACGAAGCTTTTAAAGCAGGATGTTAAAAGTATATTTGCAAAAAAAACCAAATTCTCGATGCGCTGGCTCATTTTTATAGTTTTCTACCTTATTATTGATATTTATGCCTTTCAGGTACTCAGGAGTTTTACCCGTAGTAACTGGGCTCTTGGAATATACATCCTCATCTCTGTAGCGGTAGTGGGGAATTTTATTTACCAATGGATGCAGCCCACAGAGGGATCGGTACTTTCAATTGGGCGGGGGTATGCCTTCGGGTTCCTGCTTGCAGTTATTCTGGCAAAACTCTTAATGAGTCTTTTCATGTTAGGAGAAGATATCTTTAGGCTTGGAGCAGGAACAATAAGTAAATTTTCTTCTGAAGAAGGATTTAATATGCCTTCCCGCCGTAAATTTATAGGGCAAATTGCACTTGGGATCGCCGCCATTCCGTTAGCTTCGGTGCTGTATGGGATGTACCAGGGGAGATACAATTTCAGGGTGTTGCGTTATACGCTTTATTTCGAAGATCTACCCGATGCCTTCGATGGGTATAAATTAAGCCAGATAAGTGATATACATAGCGGGAGTTTTGATAATAAAAACAAAATTAAATACGGAATAGACCTCTTAAACGAACAGGAGAGTGACCTGGTTTTATTCACCGGAGACCTTGTGAATAATGAGGCTGCCGAAATGGATGCCTGGAAGGAAATGTTCGCTTCAATAAAAGCAAAAGACGGGGTTTATTCGGTATTGGGAAATCATGATTATGGAGATTATAAAAACTGGTCTTCAGCAGAAGAGAAGGTAGAAAATCTCAATAAGTTAAAAAATACCCACGCCGAAATGGGATGGAATCTCCTTCTTAATGAACATCGTTTTATTGAAAAGAAAGGAGAGCGTATAGCCCTGGTTGGGGTTGAAAATTGGGGGATAGGCGGATTTAAAAAAGCAGGAGACCTTGAGGCGGCAGCAGATGGTCTTTCGGCTAAAGATTTTAAAGTCTTGCTAAGCCACGATCCTTCCCACTGGCAGGAAATGGTAAAAAAGGATCAAAAGAACTATCATTTAACCCTTAGCGGCCATACCCACGGCATGCAATTTGGAATTGAAATTCCGGGTTGGTTCCGTTGGAGCCCGGTACAGTATCGTTATAAAAACTGGGCGGGTATATACGAAGAATTCGGTAGGTATATTAATGTAAACCGCGGCTTTGGTTACCTCGCTTTTCCCGGCCGTGTTGGCATCTGGCCGGAAATTAGCGTTATAGAGCTTAAAAAAGGCAGTAAGCCTGCTTAATAAGAAGAATTTGCTATATTTGAGTAAGCCGATGCAGTACTAACTAAAAATTAAAGCTGATGTCTAAATTTGGTGAATTAGTAGATCTTAAAGTCCCTGTTTTACTGGATTTTTATACTGAAGGTAACACCGTATCGGTTTCGATGAACCCTGTTTTAAGGGATGTGGCTGCGGCACTTGGAGATAAGGCCAAGGTTATTAAAATCGATATTGACAAAAATGCCCAATTAGCCGAAGCTCTTCGGGTAAAAGCCCTCCCAACTCTAATGATCTATAAGCGGGGGGAGATGAAGTGGCGTCAAAGTGGAGAACAGGATGCTCCAACTCTCATTGGCCTACTTAAAGAATACGTTTAAAGGCTTTTGAATTCATAAGCTTTTTCAGAAAAATATTTCAGGACCTTTGGTAAGGCGTATTTTAAGTTTTTCGAGGCTTTTTCACTGTCGTGAAAAACAATAATACTCCCTTCCGTAACATTTTCAACTACATTTTTATAGCAGGTTTCTTTCCTTATATCACTATCAAAATCCCAGCTAATCACATCCCACATTACAATTTTATATCCTTTTTTGGATAGTTCTCTGGCCTGAGAATTTTTTATTTTTCCAAACGGCGGCCTGAACAGTTTTGGTTTGGTATTCCCCGGATGTTGTTTTTCAAGTAGTTCTTCGGTTAAAAACACATCCTGAATGTATTCTGAAGTTGAGGTATTCCAGCCTTTTAGATGATGAAAACTGTGATTTCCGATCTGGTGTCCTTCCGAAACCACCTGTTGAAAGACTTCAGGGTGTTTCCTTATATTATCACCAATACAAAAGAAAGTGGCCTTAGCTTTATATTCTCTTAATTGGTCAAGAACCCAAGGGGTCACCCCGGGGACAGGGCCGTCGTCAAAAGTGAGATAAATGCTTTTTGATTTTTTCAAACGGGACAGCCTTTTGGGATAGAACCATCTCAAAACAGAAGGATATTTAACCAGAAAGCTGTTCATATTATAAGTAAAGAGCCCGGCTGAAATTTTAAACTTTTCTCCTTAGGTGAGAGTAAAGTGAAAATTTCAGCCAGGCTCATTATTTTATTCAGTAGAGTCTAACTCCAAATCATCCTGGGTTTCCAGGCCTGATTCCGGCATTGCCTCTTCCAGGACTTCTTCTGCAGGAGCGTCTTCAGGCTCCATTTCTTCTTCATCACCATAGAAATGCCTGAACATTCGAAGATGCTCATTAAATTCATCGGCTTTCTCCTGGATAATTTCTTCATCCTGATTTCTCACCAGGATATCTACCAGGCTTCGGTAGCGCTCCATATCAGAAATTATTTCGTCGGCATAACGGTACTGTCTGTCTACTCCCCAGGTGCTGTACCACTTCAGGTTTTCCTGGTATTTAGTGGCTACCTGCTCCCAGATTTCACGGGCTCTCTCGGGCTCACCCACTTTATAGTAGCCATCTATATAGGGCTCTACCAGACTGTAATATCCATAATGTTCTACCGGCGTGTGCTCCATAGCCAGGTCAAGGATTTCTTTGGCGCGGGCGGTATCTCCTTCATTCAGGAGATTTTCTACAAGTCGGGCTAAATTGCTGCGATAAGTGATGGAATTCTTTCGTGTTTCCGGATCGTGATATATGTCTTCGCTACCCATATTGCCCCAATCCCAGCTTTTAACGATATCGTACATTTTTTCGGTATTCACCTTGCCCATATCATAAGGGTTTCGGGGGTCTAATGGTGTTTGTATAGGCACGAGCTTGTAAGCTATTCCTTCAAGCTGAAGGTAATCTTTCATCCATAGATAATCGTCATCGCCATAGCTTCCGCCGGTGAAATAAATTGGACGCTCCCAATTATTATTGGCAATAATATCCAGCATCATCAAACGGTTTTTATAGAGGATCTGGGTGTCTATTTGCAGGTTGATATGATCTACAATCTGATCGGCAAATTCCTCTCTAACAATTCCATTTTCCAGAACTGTTTCTTTGTCTACAGGAATTCGAAGGTTTTTAGTAGGGAAGGTATTTACAAACTGCCCGCTTTGTAGTTCTGCTTTCGTACGGGAATCATCATTTTGTATGTAATTTAAAAAGGTTTTTAATGGGAGGGTATCCTGAGTGATCTCTCTAAAGAATATCGCATCATTTTTTCCAGTATAGTCCTCAGCTTCAAATTGCGAAGGGATTGGGTCACTATCAAAAGCCTTTCGCTTCATCTGGTCGATATACCAATCGGTAGCAAACAGGCTTGTATTTACAACTCTTACATCGGTTCTGTAGCGTTCAATTTGCTGAACATACCATAAGGCAAAAGTATCGTTGTCTCCAATGGTGAAAATTATTCCATTTTCATCTACTGAGTCCAGGTACATTTTAGCCATGCTAAGAGTCGTATCTCTTCCGCTGCGGTCGTGATCATCCCAGTTTTCAGAAGCCAATATAACGGGTACGGCAAGTAGAGAAACTATTGTGACTACCGGAGCGACGATCTTTGGTGTGAGGAATTTTTTAGCCCAATCGAACAAGGCATATACTCCAATTCCTATCCAGATGGCAAAAACATAAAATGAGCCTACCAGGGCGTAATCGCGTTCTCTGGGTTCAAAAGGACGTTCGTTGAGGTAAATTTTCAGGGCTATTCCTGTAAAAAGGAAAAATACGAGCAATACCCAGAAATTGTTTTTATCGCGTTTGAAGTGAAATACCAACCCGATGAGGCCTAAAATAAATGGCAAAAAGTAATATGTATTTCTGGCTTTATTATTTTTCACATCTGAAGGCAGATTATCCTGAGGCCCCAGGCGCATTTCGTCTATAAAATCGATTCCGCTGAGCCAGTTGCCATGCAAATCATTATATTTTCCCTGAATATCATCCTGGCGTCCAACAAAGTTCCACATAAAATATCTCCAGTACATATATCCTATCTGGTATTCCAGGAGGTAGGCGATATTAGCTGCAAACGAAGGTTTTTCTACATTAATATACTCTCCAAACTGCTGTAAAAACCTATGATAATCGGTGTTATCCAGATTGCCCCGGGAATATTCATTTTTGAATTCCTGAATAGCCTGCATGAGCTGCTCCTGTCCCTGGTACTCTCTCTTTACAGTGAATTCAAGAGGGCCGGTAAACTCCATATAATTGGCGGCGTGTTCACTGCTCCACATTCTGGGAAGAAAAGCTTTATGGCTATCGTCCAGGTTTTGCCGGGCATTTTTATAATCGTTTACAATTACGTATTCGCCTTTTTCTTCGTCCTTCTCATAATGTGGCTTCCCGTCTTTATATGGATTGTCAGGGTCTAAGCCACTATATATCTCCGAAAACTGAGGACCATAAAAGAGATGGGTTTCACCATATTGCTCCCGGTTATAATAGGCAAGTAATTCACGGGCGTTATCCGGACTGTTTTCATTGATTACCGTTGGCGCATTTGACCTTATAGGAAGCATAATCCAGCTTGAGAAACCTATCAAAATGAACAGAATACATAGAAAGAGTGTATTTAGCTGAAAATACCTCTTTTTGCGGGTATAATTTATTCCGTAGTAGAAGGCGACTACTATTAATATAAAGGCCACTATGGTTCCTGTGTTGAAAGGCAAACCAAGAGAATTGGTGAAAAATAGTTCTGAAACCCCAAAAAATGTAAGGGTATAGGGGAGTAGTAACTTAAAAATAAACATGAGTACTGCCACTACTACGATATTGGCGATAATAAAATTCTTAACTGTAACCTTTTTATAGTTCTTGAAGAAATATAAAAACCCGATCGCAGGGATGGTAAGTAAGCCCAGAAAATGCACACCGAAGGAAAGACCAATCACTAAGGAGATAAGGATAAGCCAGCGATTCCCACGAGCTTTGAACATATCGCGTTCCCAGAGTAATCCCAGGTAGAAGAGCAGGGCCATGATACAGGCGGCCATGGCGTAAACTTCGGCTTCTACGGCACTAAACCAAAAGCTGTCGGTAAATGTGAAGGCTAGCGATCCAACAGCTGCACTTCCAAGCACGGCGATCTTTTTCGCTGTACTTAATTTTTCGGCTGGTCCGGCAATTTTCAATACCAGTATACTTATGGACCAAAACATAAACAGCACAGCGAAGGCACTGGCCGTCCCCGACATAAAATTCACCATAAGAGCAACCTTTGTCTCATCGGTGGCGAACATAGAAAAGAATGCACCGGCCATCTGATAAAATGGGGCTCCGGGAGGATGCCCTACCTCAAGATTTGCCGAGGTGGCTATATATTCTCCGGCATCCCAAAAGCTGGCCGTTGGTTCTAAGGTTAAGGTGTAAGTTGTAAGTGCGATTAAAAATACCAGCCATCCCAGTATTTTATTCCACCTTGTAAAGCTGAAATCCCTCATTATGGTATTTGGTTTAATCCTGAGTGGCGAATTTAGTAATAAAATTGTGAACCCTTTAAGGGGAGTATCTAAATGCCCTATATTTTTAATAAGCCTGTAAATGTGAACACTAAAATCAGCTTTCCACAGTTTCTAAAATAAGTATTAAAAATACTCTTCGAATTTATTAGAAAAAGTTTGTGTAAATAAAAGTTTGTTTTAAATTTGCATCCGCATTTAAGCATTGGCCTATGGTGTAACTGGCAACACGTCTGGTTTTGGTCCAGAAGAGTCTAGGTTC
>NZ_DATCSO010000046.1:0-8307 GCF_036568425.1 Salegentibacter sp.
TGAACGTGCTGAGTGCCCTGATCGAGGAAAACCCCACCAAAGCCCAGAAGTTTACCGGTTCCCTTTCCAAAGTATATCGCTATGTACTTGAGCAGAAAGATAAGGAGCTGGTGAGCCTGAAGGAAGAACTGAAATTTTGCAGGGTGTATATGAAGCTTCTGCATATGCGATTTGAAAACAGTATCCATTTTGAGATCGATGAGAATTTCACTTCTGAAGAAGCAAAGATCGTCCCCCTCTCCCTTCAACTATTGCTGGAAAACGCCATAAAACATAATATCGCCAGTGAAAGCAGACCCTTAATTATAAAAATCTACGAGGAGCAGGGGCACCTGATCGTTGAGAATAACCTGCAAAAAAAGGAGACCCTCCACCAACGTGAAGGGGTGGGTCTTGAGAACATAATCAACCGCTACGGCCTGGTGACGCGAAGAAAAGTATTTATTGAAAAAGACCGGAACACTTTTAAAGTAAAATTACCAATATTAACCAAACAATTGTCAATTATGGAAAACGATGAAATGCAACATGAGAACGCCTATTTCAAAGCAAAAGAAAGGGTAAAAGAGATTAAGGAGTTTTACTCTAACCTGGTATCGTATATGGTTGTAATTCCATTCCTTATCTTTATTAATTATTACACCTACTGGGAGTTTAAATGGTTCTGGTTTCCGCTCTTCGGCTGGGGTCTGGGCCTTACTATTCACGGCTTTTCCGTTTTCGGTTATGGTGCTGCCTGGCAGGAACGAAAGATCCGGGAGATTATGGAAAAAGAATCACAAAATAAAACCTGGAACTAATGGAAATCAATAAAAACAGCCTGCAGTACAAAAATGCCCAAAAGAGAGTGAAGGACATCAAGGGCTTTTATGTTCATCTTTTGGTATACCTCTTTATCAATATCGCCATTTTTATTGTTAGCACTCGGGATGAGGGCTTCATAAATGGCCTGAGTGATATCTGGAATTACAGTACTGCCTTCTTCTGGGGGATAGGTTTGTTCGCACACTGGGCAAGTGTTTTTGGTCCTAATGTGCTCCTCGGAAAAGACTGGGAAGAGCGCAAGATCAAGGAATTGATGGATAAGGAAAAAAATAAAACCTGGGAGTAACCTGAAAAATAAAACCCTGATTAAAAGCCTCCGGATAAGGCAGGGTTCCGGGTTTAAATTAAACAGATGAAAGTAATAATTATTGAAGACGAAAAACCCTCCGCGCGCCGACTCCAGCGCCTTTTAGAAAAGGAAGGTATCTCAGTTATAGCTACATTAACTTCTGTGGAAGAAGGGGTTCAATGGTTCCGGCAGAACCCTCACCCCGACCTTATTCTGCTGGACATACAGTTGAGTGACGGACTTTCCTTTGAGATCTTTGAGGAAGTTGAGATAAATAGTGCTATTATTTTCACCACCGCCTATGACGAATATGCTTTAAAGGCTTTTAAACTGAATAGTATAGATTATCTTTTAAAACCTATTGACGAGGAGGAACTCGAGACAGCCCTAACGAAATTCAGGACCACTCATTCCGGGGCCGATCAGTTAAAGCTGGAAGAGATCAAAGCCCTGCTCAGCGGTTCAGATAATTATAAAAAACGCTTTACTATAAGTGTAGGCCAGCACCTTAAAATTATAAACACCGAAGACATTGCTTGCTTTTATTCTGAAAACAAAGCCACCTACCTTCACACCCGGGAAAACAGGTCTTATCTGATAGACCAAAGCCTGGAAAAGCTGGAACCCCTGCTCAACCCGAAAGACTTCTACAGGGTCAACCGAAAATTCATCATCAACCTCAAATGCATCGAGGATATCATTTCCCACACCAACCAACGCTTCATAGTAAAGTTGAAAAATTTCAATTCTGAAAAGATCATCGTTAGCCGGGAACGGGTTAAAGGCTTTAAAGACTGGTTAAAATAAGCCCACCTTACCACCAAATTGAAATCCTCAATTCAACTGCAAGCCTCATATTGAGCTTAACGGCATGATTCCCCACGCCCGTGTTCTGAAACTCCGAAGTTTAGAGCTTAGCTATTCTACCATTACTATCACCAGTCTTGTAGAAAGCGTAACCGATAAGGTTTTTGGGGTGATCTACCCACCACAGGTGGCCGTAATAGGCTTCGATAGTATAACTTACCAGCCACTGGTACATGAAGGGATGCTGGCAATACGCCCCATGCTTCAGGTCATTCTTGCCGGAGATCAAAGGACGTAGTGTGTAGTACCATTGGAATAGGCTCGTCAATTAATTCTGGAACAGCTGTAAAAAGTTTATACGTACTTCCCTTCACCAATCATCACCCCTGCAATCCTCCTACGCGCATCTTTAACATCAAACTTATAGGGTTTGGTGAAGCGTTTCAGCCCCATAAGAAGAAATGACCGCTCCTCTCCCTTAGCAAAACTGAGGATGGCTTCCTGACCTGCCCGCCTGACTTTTTCTACAGACTCATACAAGAAGACATGACTGATGTCGACTATATGTTGCAGACCTGTTTCTTCCGGCTTGGTTCTATGCTTTTCAGCTTTGATCAAGACGGCTTCCAGAAGATATACCTGAATGATCATATCCGAAATATGCATCAGTACCTCCTGCTCTTCCTTAATCTTTTTTCCCAGATTTCGCGTTGCTGCTCCGGCGATGATAAGGGTTGCTTTTTTAAGCTTTTCCAGAGTGCCAATGGCTGCCTCTGGGCTATCTCCGGCCAGATTCTTTTCAGCCGGAATAGATGTGAGTTCCTGTTGAACCTGCTCTATAGCCGGTAGCAGCTCCAGGTCTCCGGATAGTGCTTTTTTCAATAGCATATCGACGATCAGCATTCGGTTGATCTCGTTGGTACCCTCATAGATACGCGTAATGCGGGCATTGCGGTAAAGCCTGGCCATGGGCGCATCTTCAGAAAAGCCCATCCCTCCAAATATCTGTACCCCCTCATCTACCACCAGGTCAAGGCATTCTGAACCAAAGACTTTCAGGATAGCACACTCGATCCCGTAAGCAGAAACTGCCGCAATCTCCGACATCTCTGCGGAAACCCCGCTGGCTTCAAGGCTTGCCGTCTTTTCATCTATTAATTGTCCCGTGCGATAGGTGGCTGCCTCCAGGGCGAAAATCCTTACTGCCATTTGTGCCAGCTTATGCTGAATGGCTCCGAAACTGCTAATAGAACTCCCGAATTGCTTCCGCTCCAGGGCATATTCCACAGCGAGATTAAACGCCCTTTTTGAGGTGCCAATTGCACCTGCTCCCAATTTTATACGTCCGGTATTCAGCACATTCAGGGCTATCTTAAATCCTTCCTCCCGATTTCCCAGCATATTTTCTAAGGGTAGCCGGGTGTCATTGAAGAATACTTGCCGCGTGGAGGAGGCTTTGATCCCCATCTTGCGCTCTTCCTCGCCCAGGCTAATGCCTCCAAACTCCTTCTCCACAATAAAAGCAGAAAGATTCCTGTCATTCTCCACTTTGGCGAATACGATAAAAATATCGGCAAAGCCCGCATTGGTGATCCACATTTTTTGTCCGTTGAGCAAATAAGCGGCTCCATCTTCCACCGGGGTGGCCCTGGTCTTTCCCGAGTTGGCATCAGATCCCGAGTCCGGTTCGGTTAAGCAGTAACAGCTCTTCCACTCTCCGCTTACCAGTTTTGGAAGATACCGCTGCTTTTGAGCTTCGGAACCGTAAAATAGGATGGGTGCAATACCTATGCTGGTTTGGACTCCAAAGGTTGGAGAGAATTCTGATACCTGGCCCACCTCTTCTACCACCTTTAAACTGGTTGTAAAAGAAACCGGCATGCCTCCGTATACTTCAGGAATGCCCAGGCCCAAGAGTCCCAGTTCCCCGGCTTTTTCCAGCAGGGCAACCGAACGACTATGCTCCTTCTGGTGCTCCATCTCCTCTGCCAGGGGGTGAACTTCACGCTGAACAAATTCTTTTACACTGCCTATAACCATTTTTTCTTCTTCAGAAAAAAGGGGGCTGGTAAAATTATTCCCTGCGGCGGGCTGGATCAAAAAAGCGCCGCCGGTATTTAGTTTTCGGGTCTCTTGTGGTGTTTTCATAATTGGTTAGTTTAGTTTTCCGAATTCTCTCGGAAGTATATTTACAGGTTTATCATAAACTTATTTTCTTTCTATAACTCTATTAGCTTACCCAGACTGATATCTTTACTGAGGTGTGGATAATGTCGCTGAAGTTCCCTCATAAAAAAATCATAAGGAATATCCTCAAACCGACCGTAATCATGCAAGTATTCCATGAACTTCGCACCATCACGGTCATATTCCTGAAATATTGCGTCTTCTTCTACATTAAAATCCAGCGGTGCTACATTTAGGTGTTCGCATAGTTCTTTATTGAAGACGGGGGTAGATTTTATCCATCTGCCGTTAACATAGACTTCAGCAAACCCATGAAACACCAATACATTGGTCTGGAGTACTGCTTCGAGCCTGGCAGTACCAATATGATTACGAACATTGGCAAAGCCCATGCGAGCCGGCACCCCTATCACCCTCGCAGCCGTAGCAAAAAGGCAGCTTTTCTCAACACAATAGCCGTAATTCCTACCGGTAAGGTGGCTAGCTCTCATGGCTTCCCGCGAAAAATCGAGTCGGTAAGGATCATATCTGAAACCATCCCTCACAGCATAATACAGTGCTGCCAGCTTTTTCTCTGGTGTCATGAGTCCGGCGGTATTCTCCTCCACGAACTCCCTCACCGCCGGATGATCGGAATCCAGAAATTCAGTGGGATTAAGATAATTCTCAAAAGATATATTTTTCATACAGGTTCCTGAATTCTTTTTATTGTAATTGAACATTATGTTCCTACTTATCTAATTTACATATTTATACAGCTACAATTAGGCATTTATGCCTAACAAATGTAAATATTATTATCGACTTTATAGGCCCTTATGCCTATTTTTAAATTCTTAATATTGCAGGATGAAATCTGAATTATGAAAACAAGGGATAAAATATTAGCTACGGCCTTGCAACTCTTTAACGAAAAGGGCATTTCAGAGGTTTCCAGCAAAAACATTGCGGAAGAGATGGGAATTAGCTATGGTAACCTGTGCTACCACTTCCCTAAGAAGGATGACATTGTCCTTCAGTTATATCTCAACATGCAGGAGGAGCTGGACATTCAATTCCGCAACATTCGTGAAGAAGTAGTAAACCTGGAGTTCATGTTGAGTCGGTTAAAACTGCTTTTCGAGGAGATCTACCGGTATAAATTTATCTATTTGGGGATTACCAAAGTGATGCGACATTTTGACCATATCAAGCAACATGCACGCCGACAATTCGATCAACGCTGGGAAACTCTGGACACACTTGCTGAATTTCTGGTAGATAAGGGCTACATGAAAGCCTTTAAAAACGACCGGCAAAAAGATTTACTTATACACTCTTTGCTTATGGTTTCCAATTCCTGGATCTCAGATGCTGAACTCTTCTTCAAGGGCAAAGAATCTGAAAAAGTAGAATACTACATGCAATTGTTTTTTAACCTGGTGCTTCCTACCCTTACCGAAAAAGGAAAGGAAGGCTTTAAAAAGGTTTATAGGGAATTGTGATGTTGATCTGGTCGTAACCAGTGATAAAAAAAAGCCTTTTAGCTATTGACTTTTGGAACCCTGCAATAGTGTTAAGGGAAGCCTGGAGCGAATCCCCGATACCAATAAAATCAAGAAAGAATTAAGCAGAAAAAATATTGCCCCCAGAAACTATAACCCTACTTATAATTTATGACCCCGGGAGCAATTAGTTAATAATTACAGCTATAATTTTTTCTAATATTCCCCAAAACTAAAATTTACGTCTAGGCTATAAACCGCGAATTAGTAAACGTATGGATTTGGAAAGTTAAAGTTATATATTCAGTTTAAGGATAACTGCAGAGCCCTGGTTTTTAGCTGATTTTATTTGTACAGCTTCTTCCACATCGTAGCCAAGCAAGCTTAATCGCTCTTTTACCAATTTTAGGCCATTGGAATTGTGTGAAGTTTACTGTGTGAAGTTTCGGAAAATCTCACGCCGATGTCTTCAATCCTGCATTTCAATACATCCTTAGAAAATCTTTTAAAGCTTAGCCTTAAGGATGGCTCTTTGACGTTTCCCGGAAAAACATGCACAAATACATTTTCCACAAAGGTTTGCAGGATCATGCTGGGGATCTCCGCTTCATAAACATCAATCTCGGGATTCACCACAATTTCAACCCTTATCGCATTATTAAAGCGGGTATTCTCAATCCTGATATAAGGTTTCAGGTATTCAATTTCCTCGCTCAGCAATATACTGGGGCGGGTACACTGATCCGGATTGAGCCTGTTCAATTTGGCGAAATCTCCTAAAAACCGGCTGGCCTTATCAATATTGCTATCCATGATATAATACTCCATTCTTCCCCAATAGTTTTTATCTAAACACCATAGCTACAAAGTATAAAAACACAAAAGCAATAAGAAAAAATTATAGTACTTTTAGATTATAAACCGCTAAAACTTTGAATTATGGATAAAAATGATCAATCCAACCACTCCGATAACCACAAAGTCTGGGAAGTAAATGAATCCAGCCGATGTCCCTTTATGGGCGGTGCTGTAGAAAAGACCGCCGGAACGGGAACCAACAACCGAGATTGGTGGCCAGATATGTTGAACCTTCACATTTTGAGACAACACTCTAACCTATCTAACCCAATGGGGGAAGATTTTGATTATGCTAAAGAATTTAAAAGTCTGGACCTTGCTGCTGTAAAGAAAGACCTTAACGAACTTATGACCGACAGCCAGGACTGGTGGCCGGCAGATTATGGGCACTATGGTCCTTTCTTTATACGTATGGCCTGGCACAGCGCCGGAACCTACCGGATAGGTGACGGGCGTGGGGGCGCAGGCTCCGGTTCTCAGCGGTTCGCACCCTTAAACTCCTGGCCCGATAACGCCAACCTGGATAAGGCCCGCCTACTCCTGTGGCCCATTAAACAGAAATACGGAAGAAAAATTTCCTGGGCCGATCTGATGATTCTGGCCGGAAATGTAGCCCTGGAATCTATGGGGCTTGAAACCTTTGGTTTTGCCGGGGGCCGCGAAGACATCTGGGAACCGGAAGAGGACATCTACTGGGGCTCGGAAGGCGAATGGCTTGGCAACAAGGAACGCTATCAAAAAGAGAACCTGGAAGATCCCCTGGGGGCTTCCCATATGGGGCTCATCTACGTGAATCCAGAAGGCCCCAACGGAAACCCTGATCCTGTAGCCGCGGCAACAGATATCCGGGAGACCTTCGGAAGGATGGCGATGAACGATTATGAAACTGTAGCCCTGATCGCCGGAGGCCACACCTTCGGAAAAACCCATGGGGCAGCAGATGCCGAAAAATATGTGGGTGCCGAACCCGCAGGAGCCGATATCACCGAAATGGGCCTGGGGTGGAAAAACAGCTTCGGAAAAGGAAACGCACAATATACTATCACCAGTGGAATTGAAGGTGCCTGGACTCAAAAACCAACCCAATGGTCCAACCTTTTCCTCGATAACCTCTTCGGCTTTGAATGGGAATGCCATAAAGGCCCGGGTGGAGCATGGCAGTGGAAACCAAAAAACAATGCCGGAGAAGGCACGGTACCCGATGCCCAT
This sequence comes from Salegentibacter sp., assembly GCF_036568425.1. Taxonomy (GTDB): domain Bacteria; phylum Bacteroidota; class Bacteroidia; order Flavobacteriales; family Flavobacteriaceae; genus Salegentibacter. The sequence continues at coordinate 7,660 of NZ_DATCSO010000046.1, forward strand.
GATCCTTCAGTGAAACACGCTCCTTTTATGCTCACTACAGACCTCTCCTTAAAGGAGGACCCTGAGTATAGAAAGATCTCCAAGCATTTCCACGAAAATCCGCAGGAATTTAAGGAGGCTTTCTCTAAGGCCTGGTACAAATTAACCCACAGGGATATGGGGCCAATTTCCCGTTACCTGGGGCCTGAAGTTCCTTCTGAAGAACTTATCTGGCAGGATCCTATTCCGCAGCCGGATCACGAATTGGTGAACGATAATGATATTTCAGGGCTTAAGCAAAAGATTCTCAACTCAGGTCTATCGATATCAGAACTGGTATCTACCGCCTGGGCCTCGGCCTCTACTTTCCGCGGCTCGGATAAGCGCGGGGGCGCCAATGGAGCCAGAATCCGTTTTGCTCCACAAAGACATTGGGAAGTGAACAACCCGCCGCAGCTGCAGAAGGTTATTAGAAAATTAGAAGAAATTCAGAAAGATTTTAACCAAGCGCAGTCCGGCAACAAAAAAGTATCCCTGGCCGATCTTATCGTGCTGGGCGGCGGCGCGGCTATAGAAAAAGCTGCCCGTGATGCGGGACATGAAATAAACGTAGCTTTTAGTGCGGCTCGTGGGGATGCTTTGGAAGAACAAACCGATGCAGAGGCCTTT
>NZ_DATCSO010000047.1:0-2581 GCF_036568425.1 Salegentibacter sp.
CCCGGAAGACGATGCTGCTTCAATAATAATCTTTTCCTCCTCTACTAAAAGTTTATAAGCTTCCTCATTAAAATCCTTATTTTCTTTAAACTGAATGAAATTAGTTTGAGGCTTTTCTTCCAGTATTCCCATTTCCCAGCCTGCGGCAACACTAAATTTAGAATTTAACAACTCCGCAATTTCCTTTTGTCGAGTTCCTTCTACCACAAAGCTGGTTTCCTTTGTGAAGTTAAAACTACTCTCATTTAAATTCAATTCCTTAGGCATGGGAATAAGGTTGAGCTCGTTTTCTGAAAAGGTCTTCTCTTTATTCCCGGAACAGGCAGAAAAGATTAAAATTGAAAAATATAAGAGGTAGTATAAATTTTTCATTAATGGTAAATTTTATCGGGCTTTGGCGTTTTAATCGAGCTCTTTCCAGATTCTTGATTCTGAGCCTTGTTGTTCATAATAAAGGTTAATTCCCCGCCCGAAATAATATCTTTATGGGTTATAAATGCACGATCCAGCTTTTCACCATTAAGGAAAACACTTTTCACGAAAATATTCTTGGGTGAAAAATTTTCTGCTTTTATACTAAAAGACTTATTTCCAGGTAATTTTATTTCAGCCGTTTCAAAAAGTGGAGCTCCAAGCATATAGGTGCCTTGTGCAGGATTTACAGGATAAAATCCTAGAGAACTGAAAATGTACCAGGAAGACATTTGGCCGCAATCTTCATTTCCGCAATGTCCTGCAGGCTCGTTTTTATATTGAGTTGTGAGAATTTCTCTTACCAGCTTCTGAGTTTCAGATGGTTTATCTACGTAATTATATAAATAGGCAACGTGATGGCTCGGCTCATTGCCATGCGCATACTGGCCAATCATTCCGGTACTGAAAATAGGCAGCTTATCGGTGGCTTTAGGATAATAGGAAAACATAGAATCCAGTTTTTGCGCAAACCTCTGCTCTCCTCCCACTTTTTGAACCAGAGCCGGAATATCCTGTGGTACAAACCAGAAATATTGCCAGGCATTGCTTTCACTAAAGTATTTTGTGTATTCCTTTGGGATAAAGTTTTCTACAAGTTCTCCATCTTCAGTTTTGGGACGGAAAAAGCTGCTTTTTTCGTCATAGAGATTTATCCAATTTTGGGAACGTTCCAGGAAATATTTATAATCTTCTGTTTTCCCCAAATCTTTTGCAAACATTGCGACGCACCAATCGTCATAAGCATATTCAAGAGTTTTTGAAACACTCCAGTCTTCGCTTTCTTCACCTGTAGGCACATAACCCAATTCCCGGTAAACATCAATTTCCCTGTCATTGGCCATTGCACTTTCTTTACAAGCTTTATACGCTAATTCAGCATCAAATTCAAAGCCTTTAAAATAAGCATCTACCACCACCGGTACGGCGTGGTAGCCCAGCATCATATTGGTTTCATTCCCCTGCATAGACCAAACCGGAAGTAATCCGGTTTCTTTGTAATGCGCTAACATAGATTTTATAAAATCCGGTACTTTTTCCTGCTGAATAATTGTATAAAGTGGATGCGCTGCGCGAAATGTATCCCATAAGGAGAAGGTATCGTAACGCTCAAAATCCCTGGCTGTTTCCACTTCTCCATTTGCGCCTTTATAATTTCCATTGGGATCGCTAAGCAAGGTTGGCGCTAGCATAGATTGATACATCATGGTGTAGAAAACCGACTTTTGATCTGTATTGGCCGTCTTGATTTTTATTTTTTCCAGTTCACGCTGCCAAACCTCATCGGCATCTTTCCTAAAATCATCAAAACTGAAACCTGGCGCTTCCTTTTTCAGACTGGCATAAGCGCCTGCAATATTTGCAGAAGAAACTCCCGTTTTTACAACTATCTGTTCTTGGGAGGTTGTTTTATAATTCAGAATTATTTTGGTGTTCGTCCCGGTAATTTCTCTTCCTGAAATATCTTTTTCATCATTGAAAAGCTGAAAATCTTCAAAGCCTCTAGAGAACTTCATCACAAAATAAACCCGTTGATCTTTGGCCCATCCGGTAGACTTTCTATAGCCTTCAATAACCGAATCGCTTACCACACTAACATGAGTTTCAGTTGGGCGATCCCAGTTCATTGCATAACCTAAATCCACATGAATCTGAGAAAGCGAATCTTTAGGAAAAGTATAGCGATGAATCCCAGTTCTTTTAGTTGCGGTAAGTTCAGCTTTAATATCATAATCTAAAAGCTGCACCGAATAATACCCGGGAGAAGCTTCTTCTTTCTCGTGGCTAAATTTTGAAAAAGGTTTATTGTTATTCTCCGGAATTCGCTTAGAAAAACGACTATTGGTGGGCATCACCAAAATATCATAAAGATCGCCCGCACCGGTGCCGGAAAGATGCATATGAGAGAATCCGCTAATTATAGAATCCTGATAAAAATAACCAGAAATGCGATCCCAGCCTCCAATCCCAATATCGGGACTTAGCTGCACCATCCCATAAGGAACGGTGGCACCGGGATAAGTATTTCCCGGGCCATCGGTTCCAATAAAAGGGTTTACATATTCCGTAAGCCTATGCTTTTGGGCAAAAGCGGAAACAGTAAACAGCA
>NZ_DATCSO010000048.1:0-39818 GCF_036568425.1 Salegentibacter sp.
GGAATGGTAGCAATTGACCAAATTAGGACAATTGACAAGCAAAGAATTGTAAAAGTCTTTGATTTTCTAACCAAATCTGAGATTCGAAAATGTAAAGAAGTACTAAAAGAAACATTTGTGGATTAAGTACAAATGCCAACATCGGTTATGGCAAATTGCGGGCAGTTTAACTGAATTTGACTATTTTGGTGCTAACAAAACCTGGTTACGCTGACAAATACGCACTCCCTACTCCGCAACTTGTCAATAACCGGGAACGTTAGCTCCAATATTTTATCAAGTAAAAAGTTCCCGAATTGGTAATTTTAATTATCTTTGTTTTAAAGTAATTTAATGTGAGAATTATTGCAAAACGAACCTTACGTGATTTTTGGACAAAACACGCTGATAGTGAACAACAATTAAAAGCCTGGTATCGAGAAACAGAAAAAACAGAATGGGAAAATATTAATGATCTAAAGAAAGATTATCCCAGCGCAAGTATTTTACAACACAATAGAATTGTATTCAACATTAAAGGAAACAATTATAGATTGATTGTAAAATTCAGTTTTGAATATCAAATCTGTTGGATACGCTTTATTGGAACACACGCAGAATATGATAAAATAGACGCAAATACAATTTAAGATGAAAATTACACCAATAAGAAACGAACAAGATTACCAAAAAGCTCTAGAAAGACTTGAGGTGATTTTTGATGCAAAAAGAGGAACTGAAGAAGGTGATGAACTAGAAATATTATCAATTCTAATTGATAATTATGAAAATGAAAATTTTCCGATTGGAATGCCAGATCCGATAGAAGCTATAAAATTTAGAATGGAACAAATGGGAATGAAACAAAAAGACTTAGCAGAAGTTTTCGGTTTCAAAAGTAGAGTAAGTGAAATTCTAAATAAGAAAAGAAAACTAACTTTAGAAATGGTAAGAAAGTTAAATACTCAACTACATATTCCCACAGAAGTTTTAATTCAAGATTATTAATCGGAACAAAAATACAGGAGCTAACATCGGTTAATCGCAAATTCCGGGTTTTGCCGAAAAATTGTAATTTTAGAAACCAGGAAAGAAAATGGTTAATCCGACAAGTCCGCGTCCTTACTCCCGCAACTTGCGATAGGTACTGTGTTATAAAACAACAATTTTCTTTCAATTGGTAAAAAATGAGTTTACTTTTGATAATATCAAATGATAGTATCAAATGAAACCGCCATACGAGATTACTCCTACTATTCTAAAATCCATTACTTCAATTTCAGAAAAAATTGGTGCTATTAATGCCAATTATCTTAATAAACCTTCTCCTAAGCTTAGAAAATAAGATTAAAACAATTCATTCCTCTTTAAAAATAGAAGGAAATACCCTTACTGAAGAACAAATAACTGCGCTTCTAGAACATAAAAGAATAATTGGTCCTAAAAAGGATGTGAAAGAAGTTCTCAATGCAATAGAAATTTATGAGCATCTGGAAAATTACAATGCCTTTGATGAGAAATCATTTTTGAAATGTCATAAACATTTAATGAAAAACCTAATTGAAGATGCCGGGAAATATAGAAAACAAGGTGTTGGAATAATGAAGGGTTCAGAGGTAGAACACTTTGCTCCGCCAATTCAAAATGTCCCATTTTTAATGAAAGATTTATTTGATTATTTGAAGAAATCAGAAGAAATAGTACTTATTAAAAGTTGTGTTTTTCATTATGAAATGGAATTCATTCATCCTTTTTTAGATGGTAATGGTAGAATGGGACGGCTGTGGCAAACCCTAATTTTAATGGAGAAATATCCAATTTTTGAATATATACCTTTTGAGACTTTAATAAGCAAAGATCAAGAAAAATACTACGCGGCCTTATCAAAAAGTGACAAAGCAGGAAATTCTACATCATTTCTTGAATACATGCTTAATGTAATTGAAACATCATTAAATGAGTTATTAGATTTTAACCAACGTACATTTACAGAAAAAGATAGGCTTGAATATTTTGTTTCATTAAATAAAAGAGAGTTTACAAGAAAAGATTATATGGAAATATTTAAAGATATTTCAGGAGCAACTGCCAGTAGAGATCTAAAAAAAGGAGTGGAATTAAACTTATTTCAAAAAATAGGGGAGAAAAACAAAACAAAGTACAAATTATAACTGGGTACAACACTGGTTAAAGAAAATAGCTTAGGTTTAGCTAGAATTCTATATTTTAGAAGTCTAAATTAAACTCGGTTAAGCCGACAAGTTAGCTCTTCCCTACTCGCTACTTCCCTTAACCAAAACCGTTGGCAGCAAGCTAAAAAAACGTACTTTCCTGAAATAGGTTGACTAAAAATTAAACCTTCTAGTACTATACCTAATGAAAAGGATTCAGCTTAAAAAGAGGATGAATTATCTTGTTGCTAAATGCATTATACTTTTCCAGACCGAAGAAAATTTTTCAAAAAGTTTAATAGATTACCTTAATGATTTTTTTAGACGATTTGAATTAACCTGAATGCAGGGCAAAGATGGTATAAGATCCTATGTCATTTAGGGCTTGAGAGGTTATAGAATCTCTAAAATACTCCCATGAAATCAAGTCACTGGCTAAAGCGAAACAAAATCCAATCTTTGACTTACAAAAGAATAAAATTCTAACCAAAGTTTAGGACAAGAATACTAATGGAGGCCACATATAAATCATATTGTATTCATGATTATTGAGTCAAAACCCTTAAATTATAGTTTTTATCTGAATAAAAAACACTAATTCTAAATTTGATAAAGGCAGAAAATCATGGGGAACTTTGATAAAAAAGAGCAAATTGATAGAAAGGTAGAGGAGCTAAATGTTAAAAAGAAAGATTCCAGATCTCAAGAAGAAATATTGGTAAGCCAATTATGCGATGGAATGGAAACTTATGAACACCATAAGAAAAAAGTTTTTCTAAGTTCACTTACTGCTGGTCTTGAAATTGGATTTAGTTACCTTCTAATTGTCATTTTAGTTAACTTTTTAAGTGATAAATTTTCTGAAGAATCGCTCTTTTATATTACAGCTTTTGCCTATCCAGTGGGCTTTATTATAGTAGTTCTTGGAAAATCTATATTATTTACGGAACAGACATCTTTATTAACTTTACCGGTATTACACAAGAAAAGAACATTCTGGGAATTACTTCAGCTGTGGGCTATAGTTATTAGTGGCAATCTGCTAGGAGGAATTGTAATGACATTTTTAGTTGTCTTAATTGGCGTAAATTTAGAAATTACCAGTTACGAAAGTTTAGCTACTATTGCAAAACATGTCTTTAAAGGGAATTATCTCACAATTTTTTTTAGTGCTATTATGGCAGGCTGGCTAATGGCTTTGTTGTCTTGGTTGCTATCGTCTTCAGAAGAGTTCATTTCAAAAATTATTATTATTTATATAATTACCTTTATTGTGGGTTTTGCAGGATTTCATCACAGTATAGTTGGTAATATTGAGGTGTTTGCAGGACTAATTTTTACCAAATCAGTATCATTTGTTGAATATTTAATATTTCTACCAACAGCATTGTTTGGTAATGCTATTGGAGGGGTGTTTTTTGTTGCATTACTTAGGTATAGGTCTTTTGCAGCAAATATCTAATAATTACCTCCTGGACTTATTAAATAATAAAATTTATTTTAGGATAACCTGAAGTATCCCTCGGGAATATAACTTCTTATCCTACTGGTGAAATTCTAATAACATTCATTGTAACAGCCCTGTTCCTATTTTCAGTTTACTATGGTCACCTTTTAATTACACGTAAATTTGTAACCGGTCTTAAATTATATGTAAGCTTCTCTAAAAAACAATCTGAAAGACCTAATCGCCAGGTGTCTCAAATTACCTATGTATATTAATACCCGGTATTGTTTACTATTTTAAAAGAAAGTGTAACATTTAGAGGATGGCTTTGTCATTCCTAAAAACAAAAATGAGAGTTTACACACTTTTTCTGTTACTATTAATTGCGGTAAAATTAAATGCTCAAAAAGATAAGACTGAAGTTTTAACATTAGCTTCTTTTCATTTTAATTTTCCAAATAATGACTTTGTCCAAACAGACCAGTCAGATCAAATTGATGTTTTAAAGCCAGCATATCAGGACGAAATAAAACTGATAGTCAGCAAGCTAAGTGAATTTGACCCAACAATAATTATTATAGAATGTAAATCATCAAAACAAAACTCAATTGATTCCTTATTCAATTCTTATTTAGCTAATAGGTATGAATTAAAGAGATCTGAACATGAGCAAATAGGATTTAGATTAGCAAAGAAGAAAGGGCTTAAAAAGCTATATTGTGTAGATGAATGGGGAGAATTCAATCAACAGGTGAATCAGGTTTTATTGGGGAAAGACTCAATTGAAGAAAAGAAATTTAGTCAGTATTATGAAAAAAATAGCGACGCCGGATTAAAATATAATCCCGATAAGATCTTTAAAAGTCATGGTATTCTGGCTGAACTAATTAGATTGAACGAGCCCGAAAATATCAGGAAAAGTTTAGGAAACTATTTAATAGGGCCCTTCAAATATGAAAGTAAGGAAGACGATTTCTTCGGAGTGAATTTTGAAACCGGACGCTGGTTCAACAGGAACTTAAAAATTTTTAGAAATATACAGCGAATCAAACCAGATCCTAAGGATAAAATTTTAGTTATTTACGGTGCCGACCATATGAATATACTCAATTTATTATTTGAAAGTTCACCTGAATTTAATTTAGTGAACACAAATAGTTTTCTACAATAAAACAGTAGGCAAGATAAACTTCCCATAAGCGGTTAAATCCTGCTTTAAATCCTTGAGCTCGCTAGCTGCACCGTTTGTGCTGAAGTCCCTTTCAAGGGAACCTGAAGTAATCAAGTCCGGGAACTGAAAAGGATGCTAAATATTTTCATTTCAATTCTTGTAAAGAAATAAAAATTGGTGAAGTGAAAAATAAAAAAAGATGTCTGCCTAAACCGGCAGACATCTTTTTTATTTAATTTCCGTTTATCCCTATGGAGCCGGATAGAGGTAATTTGCCTCAAAACTCAATGGAATTCCCAACCACCAGTAGACTAAAAGGAAGATAACCCAGGCTACTAAGAAAATAACCGAAAAGGGTAACATCATAGAAATCAGTGTTCCAATTCCCATTCCTTTAACATAACGTTGCCCAAATACAACCACCAGTGGGAAATAAGGTAATAGCGGAGTAATTATATTGGAAACCGAATCCCCTACCCTATATGCTGCCTGGGTAAGGTCTGGTGAAATTCCCAGCTGCATGAGCATAGGCACGAAGATAGGTGCAATAAGCGCCCATTTTGCGGAGGCAGAACCAACCATCAAATTCACAAAAGCACTTAATATCACGATCCCTACAATGGTAACCTGACCCGGTAAGTCAAGGGCCTGAAGGAAGTTTGCCCCTTTTATGGCTATCAAAAGGCCAATATTGGAACGCGAAAAAGCATCTATAAAAAGTGCGACGAAAAAGGCCATAACAATGTAATAACCCATACTTTCCATAGATTTTGTCATGCTTTTTATCAAATCTCCCGAGGATTTATACTTGCCAGACACGAATCCGAAAACAAGGCCAGGGATCAATAACAGAACAAAGATCAAAGGCACAATTGCCTTCATTAAGGGGGCATGAAACGAGGTTAAGGATTGAACATCAGGATCTACCATTCCGGGGCCTCTTAGGGCAGAATCTTCGGGGTATGCCCATAAAAACAATCCAACAAGACCAAGAACCATAGCCAAAAGTCCTATCCAGAAGGCTTTACTTTCCCTGGATGTCACCCTTTCCATTTTAGGCATTTGATCTTCATCTCCATCTATTTTTATTTTGGAAAGTCTGGGCTCCACAATTTTATCGGTTACCCACCAGCCAACAAGCACAATCAATAGAGTTGAAGCAGAGGTAAAATACCAGTTATTCAATGGGTTTAAATTAATAGCGGGATCAAGGATCCTGGCGGCCTCCAGGGTAAAACTCATTATGAGAGGGTCTATAGCCGATGGGATAAAATTTGCTGAAAAACCTCCGGAGACTCCGGCAAAGGCTGCTGCAATACCCGCTAAGGGATGTCGCCCTGCAGCATAAAAAATAACACCTCCCAGCGGGATCACCAGCACATAACCGGCATCTGCTGCAGTGTGACTAACAATAGCTATTAAAATAAGCATTGGAGTCAACAGTTTTTTAGGAGTGAAATTTAAAAGCTTTTTTAAACCGGCATCTATCCAACCCGAGTGTTCAGCTACCCCAACGCCGAGCATGGCAACCAAAACAATTCCCAGGGGAGCAAAAAGCACGAAGGTATTTACCATATTAGCAAGAAATCCCGCTAATTGTTCTCCTGTGAGTAAGTTCTGGACATTAAGGCTATCTCCCGTCATTGGATGAGTTTCACCAAAATCAAAGGGAGAAAGTATTGCCGATAAAACCCATATAAAAATGAGTAAATAAAAAAACAGAATTGCGGGGTCGGGTAATTTATTCCCCATTTTTTCAATCACATCAAGGGCTCTGTTTAAAATGCCCTTCTTTGGGGGATCAACTGCTTCTTCCATATTTAGATCAGGTAGTATGTTAGTGAGCTACTAAAATAAAAATTTCTTCTAAAAGTAATCGCCAATCTTTTCGTTTAGCTGGTTTAAATAATTTTTTATGCTCATCTCCGAGTTAATTGTGAAGCCTATACTCCTGAAACAAGCCGGTTTAAATCCAGGCTAACTTCCATTAATTTTTAGTAAATTTAAAAAGGCTTCCTTAGAAAGAAATTTTTTTCCTCTGAAGGAAATCCGACAATTAGTGATATTTCTGCCCGAAATCTTACTAAAATTTAAATCGTAAATTCATTTTTTATGATAAAGTCATTTTTAGTAAGTGTGTTTTTACTAATCCCATTATTGGGATTTTCACAAACAAACGATAGCCTGGCCAGACCTCTGTTCTCCCAGGATAATAAAAGTTTCCTGAGAGATATAGATTTCACTTTCGATATGCGTGTTGAATTCCGAGCTTATAAATTTAGGGGTGGAGACCAATATTACAACGGGATGCAATTTCAGAATGGATTTACAGCCCTCGGAATTGCCGGTAAATTACATGAAAATGTAAGTTTCAGATTCAGACACCGCTTTAATAAAGGCGGCGAGGTGCAAAGTCTGGACCTGTTAGGCAACAATATTGAAATTGCTTACCTGGATGTTAAATTGGGCGAATTACTTAACCTCAGACTCGGGAAAATGAATCCGTTTTACGGGGGGTATGAATATGAGTTTAGCCCGATGTATGTCTTGGAATACAATGAGATTTACGGTAATGCCCTGGCCTTTGTCACCGGAGCCGGAATTACTTACCAGGCTTTAAAAGATCACCAGTTCGGGTTGCAGGTTCTTAACTCACGTACCATGCTTTATCAAGACCTCTATGGGGATGTAATTGCAGAAAACATCCAGGAGCCTATATGGCCGGTATCGGTTGTGGGGAACTGGCGGGGAAGCTTTTTTGATGGAAAATTCCAAACGATTTATAGCCTAAGCTATGGCAACGAAGTTAAAAATCGTGGCACTTATTTTTTCACTTTAGGACATAAATATGAACAAGATAAGTTTAGCCTTATGTATGATTTTCATTACAGTTATGAACAGGTAGATACCAAGGGAGTGGTGACTAATCTTCGTAATGATGAATCGGTAGCCGAAGATGTTATGTATGCTGAAAACTGGTTAAGAGCAGAATACAGTTTTAGTCCTGAATTTCAGGGTTTACTCACCTTGATGACCAGTAGTGCTTATGATAAAATTGAAAACAAAAGTGAACACCTGGGCACCAGCTATGGAATGATCCCCACCATTTATTACAGTCCGTTTAAAAACATCGATCTGCGATTCTTCTTCGCTTATATTGGCAGGTTTTACGAATATTCAAGTTATGGCAAAGAAAACCTTGGCCTGGCTAACTACAACAGAAATGAACTCAGAATTGGAGTTATGGCTCCTCTTCTATTGTTCTAAGATCAGATGTAGATTAAACTCAGCTTCAGAAAGATAAGATGAAGAAAGTTGACACATGAAATAAATTAGTTTTTATCTTATGAGGTCGTGCCCCATTTAAAAAGGCCAGCAACAATTAGAATTTATAATTGTAAATTTGAATTAGGGCCTCAATTTGGCTGAATTAAAATCCAAGAACTTTTTGCACTAATTGATTTCTGTGAAAAACCCACTTCCTACTCTTAAAACTTCCCGTATTATCCTAAGGGAAATTATTGAAACCGACTTAGAAAATATTTACAAAGGACTCTCAGACCCTGAGGTAATCAAATACTACGGAATAAGTTTTGACAGCCCCCAGGCTACAAAGGAGCAAATGACCTGGTTCGCTGAGCCTTCTCAATATTGGTGGGCAATTTGTTCGCCAGACAACAAAACATTTTTTGGAGCAGGCGGCCTAAATAACCTCTCTAAAGAACATAGAAAAGCTGAAATTGGACTCTGGCTACTTCCCGGTTTCTGGGGGCAGGGAATAATGAGAGAAGCAATGCCTTTAATATGTGCTTATGGGTTTCAACAACTTAAACTTCATAGAATAGAAGGCTTTGTGGAAACCGATAATCGCAACTGCAAAAAGGCAATGGCAAAACTCGATTTCAAACACGAAGGAACAAGGAGAAACTGTGAGGTCAAAAATGGGAAACTCATTAGCATTGACATTTTCGCCAAACTTAAAGGTCCCGTTATAAAAAGTAATATTTAATTCTTTAGCCTGATATACAAAAGCCCACCGAAACCGGCGGGCTTTTGATATAATATCTTCAATTATCAGGAAATAAGTTCCAGGGTCTGCTGGGCGATCTCCAACTCCTCGTTGGTTGGGATTACAAGCACTTTCACCTTAGAATCCGCGGCATTGATATACCTCAGCTCTTTAGAGCGTACTTTGTTCTTTTCCTCGTCCAGTTTAATTCCGAAGAAATCCATATCCCTGCAAACCAGGCCACGGATAACATCACTGTTCTCTCCTATTCCGGCGGTAAATACAATTGCGTCCACCCCATTCATAGCAGCGGCATAGGCCCCAATATATTTTTTTATACGGTAAGCATTCATATCCAGGGCAAGCTGACACTGGCGGTTTCCCTTTTCGGCTTGTTCTTCAATATCACGTAGATCACTAAAGCCTGTGAGGCCCATCATTCCGCTTTTATGGTGCAGGATATCACTCACCTCCTGGGCGGTATAGCCCAATTGATCGATCATATAAAATATTACCGACTGGTCTATATCTCCACTTCGGGTACCCATTACAAGGCCGTTAACCGGCCCAAAACCAAGCGAGTGATCTATACTTTTTCCATCCTGTACTGCGGTAATACTACAACCGTTACCAAGGTGAACACTTATAATCTTTGAATTCTCTTTTTTAAGTTCGTCAATAGCCAGCTGGGTAACATACTTATGGCTGGTGCCGTGAAAACCGTAAACCTGAATGTTGTGCTCCTCATAAAAAGATTGTGGGATAGCATATTGCGCAGCGCGGGAAGGAATAGTTCTGTGAAAGGCGGTATCGAAAACTGCTACCTGCTTTGCCTGCGGAAATAGCTGCTCGGCTACTTCAATTCCTTTTAGGTTTGGTGGATTATGCAAGGGTGCTAAAGAAAAATATTCCCTGATCTTAGCTTTCACCTTTTCATCGATAATAATAGTTTTAGAGAAAGTATCTCCCCCGTGTACCACTCTGTGCCCAATCGCAGGAATCTCTGAAGCATCTTTTATCACTCCTTTTTCCGCGTCCATTAAAAGTCCTGTAATCGCTTTTAAGGCAACCGCGTGATCCGGAACTTCCAGTTCTTTAGAAACTGTATTCGCTGCGCTTTTATAATGAAGTTTAGCGCCATCAAGCCCGATGCGTTCTACCATTCCTGAAGCCAGCACAGTTTCATCAGGCATTTTTATAAGCTGAAATTTTAAAGATGAGCTCCCTGAGTTTATTATTAAGATATTTTCCATTTTCATTATATTCCTTGTGCCTGAATGGCTGTTAAAATTACCGTATTATAGACGTCATCAACCGTGCAACCACGACTAAGGTCATTCACCGGTTTGTTGAGGCCCTGGAGCATTGGTCCAATGGCCAGGGCTCCTGTTTCTCTTTGTACGGCTTTATAGGTATTGTTCCCTGTATTCAAATCGGGGAAGATCAAAACATTAGCCTGTCCTGCAACTTCTGATTCGGGCAGTTTAGACTTCCCAACACTAATATCTACTGCGGCATCATACTGGATAGGTCCTTCTATTTTTAGGTCTGGGCGCCGTGATTTTACAATCTCCGTAGCTTCTCGCACGCGATCAACATCGGCTCCTTTTCCTGAACTTCCTGAAGAATACGAAAGCATCGCGATCTTAGGATCAATTCCGAAGGCTGATGCACTTTCTGCCGAAGAGATGGTGATCTCGGCAAGTTCTGCTGCTGAAGGATTCGGGTTAATGGCACAATCTCCAAAAACTGAAACCCTATCTTCCAGGCACATAAAGAAAACAGAAGATACCACAGAAACTCCGGGTTTAGTCTTGATAAACTGAAGCGCAGGTAAGATCGTATGCTGAGTAGTGTGAGCCGCTCCAGATACCATTCCGTCCGCATGGCCTTTATAGATCATCATTGTTCCGTAGTAAGATACATCGCTCATCCTGTCTTTGGCCATATCCATGTTCACTCCTTTATGCTTTCTTAGCTCATAAAAGGTTTCAGCATAATTAAGGAAATTAGCCGAATTTACCGGATCGATGATATTAACTTTATCGAAGTCAAGATTAAGACCTAGTTTAGCTGCTGTTTTTCTGATGATTTCCTCATTCCCCAAAAGGGTGATATCCACCAGGTCCATACTAATCAATCGTGCTGCTGCAGTAAGGATCCTTTCATCGGTTCCTTCAGGCAGCACAATATGTTTCTTGCTCTGTTGCGCTCTCTTAACCAGATCATACTGGAACATCCTTGGAGTTCTTCCAATCGGTTGATAATTGGTAAGCTTTTCTACCAAAGGTTCAAAAGATACATAACGCTCAAAAATGCTGATGGTTGTTTGGATCTTCTGAATACTATCAGCATAAATATTAGATTTTATGGCTCCCACCTTGTTGGTGACAATAAAGGTTCCTTCTTCAACAGAAATAATAGGAACAATATCCGAAAGGCCTTCAATAAGTTTTATAATGGAATTTTCAGGCGTGAGTCCACCGGTTAGGATGATCCCTGAAATTCGTGGATAGTTACTGGAAATATTCGCCTGTAAGGCACCAAGGATAATATCTGCCCTGTCGCCGGGAGTTATCACCAGGCTTTCGTTTTTCAGGGTTGTGAGATAATTGCGAAGCTGCATAGCTCCTACTCCAAAATTACCGGTTTGATTATCAAGAAATTCCTGCCCAAACAACACCTTACCGTTTAAAGCTTTAACAATCTCCTTAAGCGTTGGGTTATTCAGGTTATCGATAAGTGGTATGGAGAACACCTGTACCTCCTCGGGTAAAAAGCCGCGCATATTCTTTTTTGCAGGCTCCAGGTTCTCTTCCATTATTTTATTGCTCACCATAGCCATCACCTGCACATCCTTATTCTTAAAAGCACGGTAGGCCATTTGTTGATTGCCAAGAAGTTCCTCCCAGGTTTTACGCTGGCCGCTAACTACAATAATTACCGGGATGCCCAGGTTTTTGGCGATCACTACGTTTACATCAAATTCAAACACGCTGCCTTCGCCAGAAAAGTCGCTGCCTTCTACCAGGACAAAATCAAAGTTTTCTTCGAGTTTTTTATACTTCCTGATAATAGTATCGATCACCTCTCCAGCCTTACCTTCATTCCTCTTCTGAATTACTTCGCTTCTGGTAAAAGCATAGGTGTCTTCATAAGGGATTTTCAGGTCGAAATAGCTTAGAACAGTGTCTATATGATTATCTTTTTCTCCCACTGGTACATCGTCGATAATAGGCCTGAAATAGCCCACTTTAACCATTTTCCCAAGAAGGGTTCGCATAAGCCCCAGGGTGATCATCGATTTTCCGCTGTGAGATTCCAGCGTAGCAATGTATATTCCTTTATTCATGATTTTTTATTTGTGGCACAAAAATAGGGTTTATAAAAAAACCCCGACCGCTGTTGACCCTCAAAAGATCAGAAAAACTGACTAAAATCAAGTTTTACCGAAGTTAAAAGATTGTGAAAATTACACTGAAAATTCTGGAATTTTAAGCGAAATCAAATCCTGAATCTGGAGATATTCTTATCTTATAGATATAATTAAAAGGAGCTTTTCGAGATGAAGAATTATCAAGAGGTGATATTATTGGCAAGCCTGCTATTATGGGTAGAAACTGCTGCAATTTCACAAAACAAGGAAGAAAAATCAGGGACAGAGAATAAAACCATAAAACTTTTCCTTAGCGGCGATGTGATGACCGGAAGGGGCATTGACCAGGTATTTCCGGTTTCGGTAGAACCCGTCTTATATGAATCTTATGTAAAAGATGCGAGGGATTATGTTCTGCTGGCAGAAAGAGAAAACGGAAAAATAAAACAACCGGTTTCCTACCAACACATCTGGGGTGAAGCCCTAAGGTTCTGGAAACAGAATAGCCCGGATCTGAAGCTCATAAACCTTGAAACGAGTATTACCACCAGTAATCAAGCCTGGCCGGGAAAAGGTATTCATTACCGGATGCACCCTAAAAATGTAAAAGTTCTCACTACTGCCGGAATAGATCATGTAAGCCTTGCCAATAACCATATTCTGGATTGGGGTCGGGAAGGCCTGAAAGAAACTATGAAAAGTCTGCAGGCCGCCGGGATATCTTTTTCCGGAGCTGGGGTTAACGAAAAAGAGGCAGCTAAAGCCTCAGTCCTGAAAACCGAAAAGGGCCGGGTGCTTGTTTTCTCCTACGGAATGCCAAACAGTGGAGTTTATAAAAATTGGGCTGCTGAAAGTAAGCGTTCAGGGCTTAACTATCTGCCGGGAATGAGTGATAAGGAGATAAACAGAATAAAAGAGGAAGTTGCACAGCAAAAACAAACCAGCGACCTGGTTGTCTTTTCGATACATTGGGGCGGCAACTGGGGCTACGATATTTCAGAACGACAACGGGAATTCGCGCATCAGCTTATTGACCAGGGAATTGTAGATGTTATTTTCGGTCATTCTTCGCACCATCCAATGGGGATGGAAGTGTATCAAAACAAATTAATAATCTACGGGGCGGGAGATTTCATCAATGATTATGAAGGAATAAGTGGCCATGAAGAATTCCGGGGCGACCTAAGCCTGATGTATTTCCCAAAAATCGATATGAAGACCGGCCAACTAGTGAGTTTAAAAATGCACCCCATGAAGATCAAAAAATTTAGTTTACATAGTGCTTCGAAAAAAGATATAAGATGGCTTCAGAAAACCCTAAACAGAGAGGGGGAAAAATTAGGCACCCGCATCAATTCGGATAAAAAAAATGTTCTTTGGCTGAAATGGTAAGTAAAAACCGGGAAAAAACCACATTTCCTGATTTCCCTCATAAAATTTTTTCCGATAATTTCTCAATTTGGATGCTGAAAGCAAAACAGAAAATATTGTAACTGCTGTTACAGTGTAAAATTGCCACAAAACCTATATTCAGAAGAAGGTTTAACTTTTTAATTCCAGCAATAATGAAAGCTAACATAATCGTAAAAAATCTGAAAAACAATGGGTCTGTTGAAGCAATTTTAAAGAAGCTCTCGGTTATTCCGGGTCTTAGTGAAATAAATATTGATACGGAGCATTCAAAGATCTCCTTCACTTACCAATCTGATGAGGCTGTTTTTAGCCTTTTAAATACCTTAAAGAATCTGGGATATCCATATAATACCAACCCGCATTCCATGGCAGACAGGTCAAATAACGAACTACTAACTTAATCCATAAAAAATGAAATTACTGGGAATGATAGGAGGTACCTCCTGGCACTCTACAATTGAATATTACAGGTTGTTAAATCAGTTAGCCGGAGAAAGAATCGGCGCAGATCAAAACCCACCACTTTTATTATATAGCCTTAATATACAGCTCATGCGTGAGCAAAATCTCAAAGCCATTAACAGCGCTTATCTGGAGATCGCGAAAAAACTGGAAGCTGCCGGTGCCGGTGCAATTATAATTTGTGCCAACACCCCACATATGGTATATAGTTATGTTCAGCCAAAAATCAATATCCCCATACTTCATATCGCCGATGCCGTAGGAATAGAGGCTCAGAAAAAAGGTTATAAACGTCTGGGACTATTAGGAAATAAGCCTACCATGACCAAGGGGTTTTTACAAAACCGTCTGAAAGAGATCTACAAGATTGAAGTAATTATTCCTGAAGATGAATACCTGGATGACTGCCATGGGTTCGTCTCAAAAGAATTAACCCAAGGTAAATTCACCGATAAAGCCCGGAATTTTTTCCTAAGTCAATTAGAGAGTCTTCAGAAGAAAGGCGCTGATGCCATTATAATGGGCTGCACCGAGTTACCCATCTTAATTCCACAAGATAAAACCAATATTCCCTTATTAGAAACCACCGATCTGCATGCCCAAATGGCCGTAGATTTTATTTTTGAAGACGAAGATTAGCCTTCTAAATTAATCAGTTTTCTCCTACCCCAAACAGGTCGGGAGAATCTATATTGCCGCAGCCCTCCCTAAAATGAAAAGGATCCAGGGCATTCGGCCCATCGAACAATGCGTGAACATCTGCATCGGTAATAACCCCTGCTCTTATAAGTTCCTCCTCAGAATTACCAAAGCCGGGAAGCAGATTTATTTCTATGTAATATTCGTCAAGTCCCGGACCATCGGGCAGTTGCATACATAAGCTGGTAGCGCCATAAGTGGCTTCTTGATTTTGAAAATCATCCTCCACCCAGATGGCGTTCTCTAATCCACTATATAAAATATCAGCTTTGGGATTTTCCGGATTACCGCTGTACTTCCATAGATCTATTGAAAAATGTGCTGAATGATGCCTTCCGTTCTCATCACAATAATTTCCGAAAATGCAGAATTCGATAACCTCCACACCCTGAATATCAAAAAAGATATAACCGTAGCGATTAACAATCCGGTCATCGAAACAAATTACATCGAGAGGTACATAAGGCTTACCTCCTGAATTCAGGTTAATACTAAGTGGTAACGGACTATCCACCAGGTTGGCCAAATTCCCCGAGGTATCGTCCATTCGCGGAGCAAGCCAAACTATGTTTTCAGCAGCATCAAGCACGGTAGCGTACTCCAACTGGTAAGTTCCCGGCGGCAGCTGCAGGGCGGGTGATTCTTCTGTAAAAAAAACGGGTTGGTCGTCACCGCCGTTTGGATCGTTGAATGGGGCTTGGTAAATGGGAATGCGAACCGGGGCATCCATATCCCCCAGCATTATATTACCATCACGGGAAAGAACGATATCCATAAATGCAGGAATTGCACTCACACAGTTTTGCATAAAATCTTCCTCTTTTTGAGGGTTCTCATCACTTTGGATTTCCTCCCCCGGTGCAAGGAATAAGGCATTGTTAAGCACAGGACCAAACTGTAAGCTAATAAGTTCTTCAGCTACAGGCGTCTCTTCAGTTAACTCGGAATCTGTGGTACAGGAATTAATGCTCATAAAAACGGAACAAAATAAGCTTAGAAGATATAAATTTCTCATAATTTCCAAATTGGTTTAGTTAGTCTTAAACTTTCCACAACCAGGCAGGAGAACGAGAGATTAGGGGTGCTTCAGAAGAAACTGAAGAATAAATATAGTTGATATCTGCTGAGATTAATATGGGGGTTTTCCCTTGACTTTGAAAGAAAAGGAGTCACGACTATTTAAACAATGCATTTACGGGAAAGACTTCCTTTAAGAATGTGATAAACAAATTCCGCCAACAATAACAAGGGGGCTACCTAAAATCAGAAGCTAAAAAAGGCACAAAATTTCTGGAATTCTGTGCCTTTTATTTTAAGGTTAATTCTAGTATAAAACCCTGAAGCGAATAGTCCCTTTTAATCCCTTCAGATCTTTTATAACAGCTTTGTCATATTCTTTATCGATATCGGTGATCACATAACCAACGGTTTCGTTGGTCTTAAGATATTGTCCAACGATATTAATATCGTGATCGGCCAGGATGCGGTTAATATCTGCAAGGATTCCCGGAACATTTCGGTGAATATGGATTAAACGATGAGCATCTTTTAGCACCGGTAATTGAAGGTTAGGAAAGTTCACCGAGTTGGTCGTACTCCCGGTATTGATATATTCAATTAATTTCCCCGGAACAAAACTTCCTATGTTTTCCTGGGCTTCCAGGGTGCTTCCCCCTATGTGCGGTGTTAAGATAACATTGGGCAAACCGCGGAGTTCAGATTCAAATTCCTCATTGTTGGTTTTGGGTTCCTTCGGGAAAACATCTATCCCCGCCCCCATTACTTTACCTGATTCTATATTCTTCTTCAGGGCCTTAATATCTACCACATGGCCACGGCTAAGGTTGAGGAAAATAACGCCATCTTTCATTTGATCGAATTCTTCTTCCCCAATCATATCAAGGTTTTCTTTACGACCATCTACGTGAAGCGTCACTATATCCACGTTATTTAGTAGTTCCTTAAGAGAGCTGCATTTGGTGACATTTCCCAGGGGAAGCTTTTCTTGAATATCGTAGTAATAAACGTCAAAACCAATAGATTCAGCTACTACTGAAAGCTGAGCGCCAATATTTCCGTAACCAATAATACCCAGTTTTTTACCTCGGGTTTCAAAACTGGAATTAGCCGATTTTTCCCATTTTCCGTCGTGCATCAATTTCATCTTATCCGGAAGGTTCCGCATAAGCAAAATGATTTCACCAATGGCCAATTCTACAACCGAACGGGTGTTGCTGAAGGGCGCATTAAATACCGCAATCCCTTTCTTTAGACATTCTTCCAGATCTATTTGATTGGTACCGATGCAAAAAGCTCCCACTCCAATAAGTCGGTTAGCATTTTGCAGGACTTTTTTTGTTAGGTGAGTTTTGGAACGAATCCCAATCACAGAAACATCTTTGATTTTCTCGGCAAGCTCATCCTCATCCATAGCCCCCGGATGAACGCTAACATTGTAGCCCTCCTTCTTCATGATATCTACGGCATCCTGATGCACATTTTCAAGTAAAAGCACGTTGATTCTGTTCTTGGGGTAAGAAATAGCTTTGTTCATATTATGTACAAATAAAAATTCATCGAGGCTCGGGGTAATATGATCGGCTTTTTGGAGCACATTTTCCCGTTCCACATTCTCAGTAAAGGCATAAAATTTATTAGCCAGGCCGGCAGCCTTAATCTCATAGTCGGTATAACCATCGCCAATAACGTAAACATCGCCCTGAAGATTAAGGCGTTTTAACTGTTCTACTTTCCCGTTATTTGAAGACAGGACATTCTCTGGTTCAAAACCAACGATCTTTCGGTTATCATCGAACACAAAGGTATTGGCATAGACATTCTCTGGGCGCACCCCGTATTCTTCAACTATAGGAACGATAAACTCCTTGAATCCATTCGAGATAATGTAAATATTCTCATGATATTCTTCAAAGAACTGTCGGTTTCTAACAAAAGAAGAAGAAACACGCTCTTTCAGATTTTGAATCAGGGATGGCAGATGATCTTCATGAGCTTTTAAAAGTCGGAGACGTTCTTCCAGAGATTTTCTGAAATCCAGTTCTCCTTTCATTCCAAGATCTGTAAGGTTCTCAATTTCCCTGAGGTTATTTTCCTTTTGTGTATCTCCTGCCAGAGATATCTCTCCCAGGACATCCAGGGCTTCAACCTGCGTAAAAGTGCTGTCAAAATCAATAACTATATGTTGTTCCATTCAAGTTTGTTTAGGGCAAAAAATAAAAGGCTAAAACTACAGTTTTTCAGACATTTGAAGGCCAGTAAAAACCAAAAAATTAGGCTAAACAAGGCTAAAATGGGGAGTTTTATAATATTGATAATTAGCTCCGAAAATTAAGATGATTTTTTAAAGGAATGCTAAGAATTAAAGAAGGAAATTAGCTAATTCACATTTCTCATTTCAAAAAAATCTTCAGTAGAAACAACCCGAAACAAAAATGCCTGTCTTCATAATTGAAAACAGGCATTCACTAGATTAAGAGCGTAGATTTACTCTACGATAAACTTCCCTTTCATTAAAGAATAGTGACCGGGGAACGAACAGATAAAATCGTAAGTCCCTTTTTCAGGAGCTTCAAATTCAATAGTAGTGCTTTCTCCCCCACCAATCATTTTGGTATGAGCAATCACTTTATCGGTGTTTTCAGGGATATAATCGTTGGCTTTTGCATCCATTGCCTCCATCCCAAATTTAGAGATTTCTGTTCCCTGGGTTAATAATACCCAATTGTGCCCCATAGCGGTTTTGTCCATCTGGCCAACATGTTTTAAAGTAAGACGAACTGTTTGTCCCGCTTTAACTCTCATTTCATCTTTATTGAAACGCATTTGGTCATTTCCTTCAATAGTGATTTCAACGACATCAGAGTCGGAAGCATCCTGAGAATCGGCTTCCCGGGTTTGTGTGGTCTCTTCAGTTGAACTGTTGCCAATTGTAGTTTTTTCTTCGGTTTCTTTTTCTTTTTTGTCGCCACAAGCTATCATTGCCATAGCTCCAAAAATCAGAATGAATTTACTTAAATTTCTCATTAACAATTAATTAAAAGTTTACATTTAGGTTTGAACGGGTTTTTAGTATTTGATTTAACCCTGGTCAAATATAAAAGTATTTTTTAGGGAGAGCAGGTGTTTAAGGAAACTTTGAAACGAAATGTTAAAAAAAGGATAAGGCCAAATCCTAAAATCTTCGTATCTTCAAGGCGTTTAAACCAAATATAATCTTTAATGAAGAAAATTTTAAAAAACGCCGGAATGCTCGCATTGGCAACCGTCCTGAGTTCCAATGCTCTGGCACAAGATAAGGCTATGGATAATATTTTATTAGCCGAATGGGAAGGACCTTACTCCGGGGTTCCTGCTTTTGACAAGATGGAAGTTGATCTTGTAAAACCCGCGATGGTAAAAGCCATGGAGATGCACCTGGCCGAAATCGATAAGATCGCCAATAATCCAGAGGCTGCCACTTTTGAGAACACCATTGTTCCCATGGAAAAAGCCGGAAAAGAATTGAGAAGGGTCTTCACCTATTACGGCATTTTTAGCAGTAATATGTCCAGCCCTGAATTCAGGGAGGTTCAAAAAGAACTTTCTCCAAAGATCTCGGAATACAGTTCGAAGATCTCCCAAAATGAAAAGCTTTTCAAAAGAATTGAAAAGGTATTTAAGGATTCCCGTAAAAATCCACTAGAGTCACAGGAACAAAGAGTTATCGATCTTATTTATGAGGAATTCGCCATGGAAGGGGCTGCCCTTAATAAAGAAGATAAAAAGCGTTATGCAGAGATCAATAAAGAACTCTCAAAGCTCTACACCAAATTTTCAAATAACGTATTAGCCGAAGAGGAAAATTACGTAGTATACCTGGAAGAAGACCAGTTAAGTGGCCTTCCTGAATCTTACATAAAATCTTCTGCCAGTGCCGCCGAAGAACGAGGGAAACCCGGTAAATATGCGGTAACCAATACCCGTTCTTCAATGGATCCTTTCCTGACTTATTCTGACGAAAGGGAATTACGGGAAAAAGTATGGAATAATTATTATTCCCGTGGAGATAACGACGATGAGTTCGACAATAATGAAGTAATCAAAAAAATCCTGAAACTTCGGGACGAACGGGTGGAACTTCTGGGCTATGATAATTTTGCCCAATGGCGATTACAAAACCGCATGGCCAAGAATCCTGAAAACGCCATGGAACTTATGGAAGCAGTATGGCCGGCAGCACTGGCCCGGGTAGAACAAGAGGTTGCCGATATGCAAGCTATAGCCGATAAAGAAGGGGCCAATATCACCATAGAGCCCTGGGACTACCGATATTATGCAGAAAAAGTAAGAAAAGATAAATATGACCTGGACAGCGAAGAGGTAAAACAATACCTGGAACTGGGCAATTTAACCCAGGCCCTTTTCTTCACTGCCGGGGAGATATTCAATTTTGAATTTACGCCTGTTGAAGAAGGATCGGTTCCTGTATTCCACGAAGACGTGAATGTTTGGGAAGTAACCGATAAAACCACAGGAGAGCTTATAGGTCTTTGGTATCTGGATCCATTCGCACGCCAGGGAAAACGTTCCGGCGCTTGGGCCACCACTTACCGAAGTTATTCTGAAATACAAGGTGCAGAACCGGTTTTAGCCTCCAACAATTCCAATTTTATTAAAGCTGCCGAAGGGGAGCCCGTTCTTATCTCCTGGGATGATGCCACGACTTTCTTTCATGAATTTGGCCACGCTTTACACTTTCTGGCTGCCGATGTGAAGTACCCAACCCTTAATGGAGGCGTAAGAGATTACACCGAATTCCAGTCTCAGTTACTTGAACGATGGCTGTCTACAGATGAAGTGATCAACCGCTTCCTTCGTCATCATGAAACCGACGAGGTAATTCCTGATGAACTGGTAACCAAGATCAAGAATGCCTCAACCTTTAACCAGGGTTTTGCTACTACCGAATTCCTTGCTTCAGCCCTAATGGATATGAAGTACCATACCACAGATCCAGACAAGATCGAACCTAGGGAATTTGAAAAGAAAACCCTTGAAGAAATGGGAATGCCAAAAGAGATCGTGATGCGACACCGTTCGCCACATTTTGGTCATGTGTTTTCTGGCGAAGGTTATGCCACCGGATATTACGGTTACCTATGGGCCGATGTGCTCACCTCTGATGCTGCTGAAGCATTTAGGGAAGCTCCGGGTGGATTCTATGATAAAAATGTTGCCCAAAAACTGGTTAAATATCTATTCGCTCCAAGAAATGCAATGGATCCGGCTGAAGCTTACAGAAGCTTTAGAGGAAGAGATGCCAAAATAGACGCTTTAATGCGTGATCGTGGTTTCCCCGTACCTGAAGAATAATAGACTTTAAAATAAAGTTGAACAAGAGAACCTGCCTGGAAAAACCCTTTCCGGGCAGGTTTTTTATCTAACATCTCAACTTATTTAATTGCCCTGGCCACTATTTTATTTGGTTTGTCAGGAAATCCATATAGAAATAAATTATCTTCTGTTATTTCTTCTAGAGGCACCGCAGTCACAATATCACCGTGCCTGTAAATAACCAGGAAATAAGTCTTATCTATTTTCTTTAAATAAGAATGAACGATTTTATTATCAGGATGGTTTTGAAAATCAATTTTAAAATTTCTTCCACCCCGTTCTAAATTGTATTTATTTTTTTTGATCTCCTCAACGCCCAGCTTTGTTTTGGTAGGAACGAGTCTTATATAATCTATTGGGTTTTCCAACCTTTCAGAATAAATACTCAGGCGGTTAGGGTTTTTAAAACTATAATCGGCAAAGGCCAGGGTATCTATTTTCAGTTTCTTATTTTCAGTTTTATAGGAAGTCTTAGCGATAAACTGATCAAAGTTATAATGTAACAGGGAATCTTCCCTCACCTGCATCAAATGTATTCCCGGAAAAGCTCCAAAACTCTTATTGCCCGATATTATCCATTTTCCTTCTAATTCCTGGGCATTAATTGAAGGGCTTACTAAAAAGGAAACTAAAACGATACAAATAACTATAACTCTCATATTTGACATCTTTGGATTTCAGTAAAATTTAACAAGAACCCCTCTAAGAACCTTATTTAATCGATAGTATTCCAATTAATTAGATTAAAAGTCAAAATAAGAGTGATTGTAGGACTGATTTTCAGGAAATAAAAAAGCCATCAGCGGGTAACTGATGGCTTTAAATATAAATCAAAAATTCTGCTTAGAACATCTCTCTACCTGAAAAATGGAACGCACCTTCAATGGTAGCATTCTCATCGCTATCACTTCCGTGAACAGCATTCTCTCCTACAGAGGCAGCATATTTCTTACGTATAGTTCCTTCTGCCGCGTCTTCAGGATTAGTAGCTCCAATTAAGGTTCTGAAGTCATCTACAGCATTATCCTTTTCAAGAATAGCGGCTACAATAGGGCCACGTGTCATGAACTCTACCAATTCTCCAAAGAACGGACGCTCCTTATGGATCGCGTAAAATTCTTCCGCATCATTTTTGGTCATTTGGGTCATTTTCATCGCTACAATTCTAAATCCTGAAGCGGTAATTTGTTCTATTATTCCACCAATATTCCCTTTTTCTACTGCATCGGGTTTGATCATGGTGAATGTTCTGTTTCCTGCCATTTTATGCTTTTTAAAATTTGGAGCAAAAATAAGTAAATACCTTCCAAAAGCAAGTTGTTTAATGCTTTATATGTGGATATTGCACTTTATACTGCTGAAGAAGCCTGTTTCCTTCTCCCCGCATTTCCATAAGTACCCGGTTGTTTTTAAGATCAAATTTAAGAAGTCCGAAGCTTAGATCGCTTACTACTTCTCTCCTCCTATACCGGTTTGGTTCCCCGCTAAAATCGGAATAGCTATGGGTAAGTCCGCTGGAAGTAAAGTCTACCAGGGGATATTCCAGCCCATTCGGTTTCATTTCTGAAAACTCTGAAATATGCCGGTCTCCGCTTAATATGATTATATTTTTTGCTGCAGAATCTTCTATTAAATTGATAAGCCTTCTTCTTTCTTCAGGAAAATTACCCCAGGTTTCAAATCCATGCTCCTCAGCAATCACCTGGATACTGCTTAAAATGATATTGAAAGTAGCTGTACTGTTTTTTAATTCATCTTCCAGCCATTGCCATTGCCGTTCCCCCAGTATAGTTCCTTCCCTGTTCTCTTCATATCTTTTTCCCGGGGCAGTACTCGGTTCAAGTTGCTCTCTAAAATACCGGGTATCCAGAATTATTAATTTTACATTTCCTGCCGGGCTTTCCAGGAGTTCACTGTGATATACGCCTTCCCGTTCCCTGCGGGGATCATTTTTTGATAAGCCCATAAAATCCAGAAATAGCTGCTGACTTTCCTTTTTATAGCCCCATTCCTTTCCGCCGTCATTGAGTCCATAGTCATGGTCGTCCCAGGTACCGTAAACAGGTATTCTCGTGTTGAGTTTTTTATACCCGGGCACATTTAGTTGGATGCGGTAGTACTCCTGCATTAGTTGCATATCGGGGGTATCAGCATAGATATTATCTCCGCCCCACACAAATACATCGGGATGGTTTTCCATGATTGGTTCCCAAAGTGGCTGGGGAGCTTCCTGCCTGTTACAACTACCAAAAGCAAGCACGAAATCATATTTATCTTCAAAAGGCCCGGTAGATGTTTCTCTTATATTTCCGCAGGAAAAGAGAATAAAAAGAGGTAAAATTCTTAATATTAATTTCATTTTTTGTTGATTTGCTTCTGCACCAAATTTAATGGTTCATTTATTAGTAAAAGTTAATAAATTGTATCTTTAGCCCTTAGACTATGATAGAACAAAGCATTTTAGAGATCACCGCCGAACTGGCCAGGGCCAGAGATATCGTGATTGTACCCCATAAAGGCCCGGATGGAGATGCAATAGGAGCTTCCCTCGGGCTGTGGCATTTCTTGAAAGATAAAGGCCATAATCCCCAGGTAATCACCCCGAATAACTATCCGGAATTTCTTAAATGGCTTCCCGGAACCGAAGAGGTAATTATCTTTGAAAATGAACAGGAGCGTTGCAAGCAACTTATAGCCGATGCCGACCTGGTTTTTACCCTGGATTTTAACGAGCTCAACCGTGCCGGAATGATGGTGCAACCACTAATAGATTCAGAAGCGGTTTTCGTGATGATAGACCATCACCAGGAACCCTCAGATTATGCCAACCATACTTACAGTGACGCCACGATGAGTTCCACCTGTGAAATGGTGTACCACTTTCTGGAAAAACTAAGAGCTGCAAATCACATCAGTCCCGAGATCGCAACCTGCTTATACACAGGTATTATGACCGATACCGGTTCTTTTAGATTCAGTTCTACCAGCAGTCTTACCCACCGGGTAGTTGCCGACCTTATAGACAAGGGTGCAGAAAACTGGAAAATACATAACAGGGTATTCGATACAAATTCAGAAAAAAGAATGCAGCTTTTGGGAACCGCTTTAAGTAACCTAAAAGTACTGCAGGAGTATAAAACAGCCTATATAAGCCTTTCCCAGGAAGAACTGGACCGGCACGACTTCCGGAAAGGTGATACCGAAGGTTTTGTAAATTATGGTCTGGCCCTCGCCGGAATAAAATTTGCGGCTATTTTCATTGAAAACAAACAGGAAAATATCATAAAAATCTCTTTCCGCTCCAAAGGTGACTTCTCTGTAAATGCTTTTGCGAGACAGCATTTTGGAGGAGGCGGCCACATAAATGCTGCAGGGGGAAAAAGCGATCTTAGCCTTAAAGAAACCCTGGACCGTTTTGAGTCTATTCTTACGCAGTATAAAGATGAATTAACAAAATGAGAATTGGTTTAATCCTATTAACAATATTAATGCTGGGCGCCTGTAAATCGCCCGAAGCACGCTATCCCGTAAGCAAGAGTTCCGGATCTTATATTCGTGAATCTGTAGAACGCAACCGGGAACTGGTCGCTGCAGAAGAAGAATATATTAAAAATTTGATGGAAGAAGATTCTGCTACAGAATACCTCGCCTCCAATGAAGGATTTTGGTATTACTACAATAAGAAATCTACCGATTCCTCAAATACTGCGATGCCGGAATTCGGGGACCTGGTAAAATTCGATTACAGCCTTTCCACTCTTGATGGAGAACCCATTTATGCAGAAGGTGAAAAACCAACCCGGGAATACGCCATAGATCAGGAGAAACTTTTTAGTGGACTCCGCCAGGGTTTAAAGCTCATGAAAGAAGGGGAAACCGTTACTTTTCTTTTTCCTTCGCATAAAGCTTATGGATATTATGGCGATAAAAACAAGATCGGAACAAATGTTCCGTTGAAAGCAAAAGTTACTTTGCACGATATCAATAAAAATGAATCTAAAAACGAAGACTAAATAATGAAAACTACTAACATCTTTATTCTTTTGGCAATGGCCTTAACGCTCTTTGCCTGTAACGACGAATACCCTGATCTTGAAGACGGGCTTTACGCCGAATTCGAAACCAATAAAGGCAGCTTTGTAGCTGAACTTTTTTATGAACAAACTCCTATTACCGTAGCTAGTTTTGTTTCCCTTGCCGAAGGGAACAACACTATGGTAGACAGTACCTATAAAAACAAAAACTTTTACGATGGAATAAGGTTTCACCGAATTATAGAAGGATTTGTAATTCAGGGTGGGGATCCTACAGGAACAGGTTCGGGCGGTCCCGGATACCGTTTCCCAGATGAGGTTAATAATGAACTAAGCCACGATTCTAAAGGAGTCCTGTCTATGGCAAATGCAGGACCCGGCACTAATGGTAGCCAGTTCTTTATCACCCTTGGCCCTACTCCCAACCTTGATGGAAGACATACCATTTTTGGAGAAATAGTTAAAGGTCAGGACGTGGTAGATTCTATTGGAAAAGTAAAAACCGACCCAAGTGACCGACCTGTGGAAGAGGTGATCATAGAAAAAGTGAATATCATCAAAAAAGGTGGAGACGCCAAAAATTTTGATGCACCTAAGGTATTTGAAAACAAACTTAGTGAACTAAAAGCCGAAGAGGAAGAAGCTCAGAAACGCATGGAAGATGCTATGGCAGAGAATTCTGAAAAATTCAGCGTTTTAAAGGAAGAGGCTAAAGAGCTTGAAAGCGGACTTCAGATCTATTTTGAAGAAGAAGGTGACGGCGAAAAGCCGGCCGATGGCCAGATGGTTCAACTCAACTATGAAGGTTATTTCCAGGACGGAAGAATCTTTGACACCAATAACGAAGACCTGGCTCAGGAACTGGGATTATTCAGTCAGCAGCGAAAAGACCAGGGCGGATATGAGTCTATGACCATACCTTACGGTCCGGAAGCACCTATGATTCCAGGTTTTAAAGAAGGTGTTCAGCAAATGAGAGTTGGAGATAAAGCTATACTTTATATTCCTTCCCACCTTGCTTATGGTGAGAGCGGTGCGGGTGGTGTTATCCCTCCAAATACCGATCTTATCTTCAGAGTAGAATTGGTTGGAATACAGGAATAAGAAATAAGAAGTATAAAAATTAAAAAGGCTGCCTTATCGGGCAGCCTTTTTGTTTTGTTAATTCCTTTCTTATTTCTTCGGAATATTTTTGAGAACTTCAAGTAAGAACTTCCAGTATTTTTTAGCCGAAGAAATGCTGGCGCGTTCATCGGGAGAGTGCGCTCCGCGAATAGTAGGACCAAAAGAGATCATATCCATTTCCGGATAATGGTTCCCGATAATTCCACATTCCAATCCGGCGTGGCAGGCTGCGATATCGGCTTTCTTATTATTTTGTTTCTGATAAAGCTCGTCCAGAACTTTCAAAATAGCAGAATCGGGATTTGGTGCCCATCCGGGATATTCTCCCGAAAATTTCACTTTAAATCCGGCAAGCTCAAAAGCAGCTTGCAAACTATGGGCAAGATCGTTTTTGGAAGATTCTACCGAAGAACGAGTAAGACAATTAATTTTCACCTTTCCGTCTCCTATCTTCACACTTGCGATATTATTTGATGCCTCAACCAGGCCTTCTATATCAGGGCTCATTCTGTAAACCCCATTATGGGCGGCAGAAAGTGCTCTTATCACCTCCAGTTGATCTTCAACCTTCATCACTTTCGCAGGAACATCTACTTCTGTGATCTCGATATCCAGATTTGGTTCCAGGGAAGAAAATTCGGCTTTAATTTCCCTAACCTGTACTAATGTTTCATTTAGAAAAGTATCGGTATTAGATCGGTCTATGGCCACTACGGCTTTACTTTCGCGCGGAATAGCATTTCGCAAGCCACCTCCGTCAAATTTGGCAAGCCGTAAACCAAAGTCTTTATTAGAATTGTAAAGTACCCGGGTAAGCAGCTTATTGGCATTGGCCAAGCCTTTGATAATATCCATTCCAGAATGCCCGCCCTGCAAACCTTTAACAGTAATGTTGTAACCTACTGAATTATCCGGTGTGTCTTCGAGTTCATAATCACGAATGGCAGTAATATCTACTCCTCCTGCACAACCAATTCCAATCTCGTCATCTTCTTCGGTATCGAGATTAAGCAGGATATCACCTTTCAGCATTGACGGATTAAGGTTTTTAGCTCCGGTCATTCCGGTTTCTTCGTCTATGGTAAAAAGGGCTTCGAGTTCAGGATGCGCAATATCTTTGCTTTCCAGGATAGCCATCATACTGGCTGCTCCCAGTCCATTATCGGCGCCAAGAGTGGTTCCTTTAGCTTTAACCCAGTCTCCTTCTATATACATATCGATTCCGGAAGTTTCAAAATCGAAATCGGTATCATTGTTCTTTTGATGAACCATATCCAGGTGCGCTTGCAAAACGATAGGTTTACGGTCTTCCATACCGGCAGTAGCAGGTTTGCGAATTAGCACATTCCCGATTTCATCAACCTGGGTTTCCAGATTAAGTTTATTTCCGAAGTTCTTAATGAATTCTATAACGCGTTCTTCTTTTTTCGAAGGCCGCGGTACAGCATTAAGATCGGCAAAATTATTCCATAATTCTTTTGGTTCCAGGTTTCTTATTTCTTCATTCATTGGTTTAATATTTGGTATATTCACAAAGGTATTGGTAATTAGGGAGGAAGGAAAATGAAAAACTTATTTTGGCCGAAATTAACCAAAAAGCAGCCCTTCCCGTGATAAATGCTATTTTTGAGAAATAAAGAACCTCAGACAATCAGAAGAAAATAACTTTTAATATAATGACATTCTAATATTATCAATACCCCAAAACTAAACCCTGATTATCGAGTGAAAAGAAAAAGCCTCTATATACTTGCGGGTCTGTTGCCGGTACAGATCATAATTATTGGCCTGCTGGCCGAATATCCGCTGTTTATAGAAAACTGGTATAGTCGCGGAATATATCCCTGGATCTCCAGGTTTATGCGTTTCCCTTTGGGCTTCCTACCTTTTAGCCTGGGCGACTTTCTATATGCACTTTTGGTCTTAATGCTTCTAAGGTGGTTAATCCGAAGATTCAAAACCAGATTCCGGAGTCCGCGAAAGTGGATCATAGACGGTCTTGCAGCACTTTCGGTAATCTACGCTTGTTTCCACCTTATCTGGGGTTTTAATTACTACAGGCTTCCTCTGCATCAGGCCCTGGAATTAGATCCCGATTATACCACCGAAGAACTTATAGTTCTTTCAGAAAACCTTATTTCCAGCTCTAATGAATTACACGAAGAACTTTCGGCCGATGACTCCCTGGCTATAAAAATTCCGTATTCCAAAAAGGAATTGTTTGAACAAACTATTTTAGGTTATGATCACCTTAGCCGGGAATACCCGGAACTCACTTATAAAAACCCGAATCTAAAACGCTCCCTTTACAGTATTCCACTTACCTATATGGGCTTTAATGGTTATTTAAATCCGCTAACCGGAGAGGCCCAGGTCAATACTCAGATCGTGAAATTCAAAATCCCCACCACAGCCAGCCATGAAGTTGGTCATCAGTTGGGTTTTGCCAAAGAAAACGAGGCTAACTTTATAGCCTGCCTGGCTACGATGAACCATCCCGATATTTATTTCAGGTATTCAGGTTATACTTTCGCTCTGCGTTATAGTCTGAATGAATTATACCGCAGAGATAAGGAGAAATTTGAAGAGCTCAAGAAAAAGATCCGGCCCGGGATCCTGGCGAATTACCGGGAAGTAGACGATTTCTGGTTACGGCATCAGAATCCTTTTGAGCCATTATTTCAAGCTACTTACAATAGATATTTAATGGCAAATAATCAGGCGGAAGGCATGAAGAGCTACAGCTATGTGGTTGCCCTGCTTGTGAATTATTTTTCAGAAGGGAAAAATACCGGAGAAACCTCTACAGGCTTTTATTAAAATTTTCTTATTTTACCGGCTTTTCTAACAAAAAGCTTGCATTCTTACTAAACTCTTACATTTTATGAAATTTAAATTTCTATTGTTTGTATTCCTGGCGGGCGCCCAGCTCCAGGCCCAGGAATACTTCCCTAAAAATGATGGCGTAAAGACCACAAAAACGGGTACTACCCTCTTTAAAAATGCCAAAATTCATGTTAACCCTACTACCATTATTGAGAATGGTATGTTTGCCATTAAAGATGGCAAGATCAGCGCGGTGGGAAAAAATATTTCAGTGCCGGCCAATAGCCAGACCATAGATCTTGAAGGCAAAGAAGTTTATCCTTCCTTTATTGATCTTTACAGCGAATTTGGTGTGGAGAAGCCAAAAGCCGCAGACAATGGCAACGGACAGCCACAATACGACGCCAGCAGAGAAGGCTACTACTGGAACGATCATATTCGTCCAGACAATAACCCCCTTTCGGCTTTCAGTTTTGATAAAGATAAAGCCGGAAAACTGCATAAAGCCGGATTTGGGGTGGTGAACACTCATCTTGCCGATGGAATTATCCGTGGAAACGGGATACTGGTGGCTTTAAACGCCGACGGAAGCGACGGCGACAGGATCCTTAAACAACGTTCGGCCCAATATCTATCATTTGATAAAAGCGCAACTTCCAGGCAGTCTTACCCTACTTCCAAAATGGGAGCAATGGCGCTTATCCGCCAGGCCTATTTGGATGCTGAATGGTATGAAAAAGGTAAGGCAGATAACAAAGATCTCGCTTTGGAAGCCTTAAACCGTAATAAAGATCTCCTGCAAATTTTCGCAACCGATAATCTTCTGGATCAACTCAGAGCCGATAAAATTGGGGATGAATTCGGAATCCAGTACACCATCCTGGGAAGCGGATATGAATATGAAAGCCTTGATGAAATTAAGGAGAGTGGAGCAACTTATATTGTGCCTCTGGAATTCCCCGACGCTTATGATGTTGAAGACCCATTTATGGCTTCCAAAGTTAGCCTGCACGATATGAAGCGCTGGAACCAGGCACCCGCCAATCTGAAAATGCTGGCAGAAAATAATGTTCCTTTTACTT
This sequence comes from Salegentibacter sp., assembly GCF_036568425.1. Taxonomy (GTDB): domain Bacteria; phylum Bacteroidota; class Bacteroidia; order Flavobacteriales; family Flavobacteriaceae; genus Salegentibacter. The sequence goes on from NZ_DATCSO010000048.1 coordinate 30,188, forward strand.
TAACCACCGAGGGAATAGATGCCGAAAAAGATTTCAGAAAAAACCTTATAAAAGCCGTGGAATACGGACTAAGCAAGGAAGATGCACTTGCTGCATTAACCAGCGTTCCGGCCAGACTTCTGGGAGAGGAAAATAGCCTGGGAACAATTAAGGAAGGTGCCTGGGCAAATTTCATCATTACCTCGGGTGACTTTTTTGACAAGGAAACCACGCTTTACGAAAACTGGGTCCAGGGAGAAAGAGCCGTTCTTGAAAATATGAACGTCACCAATATTAAGGGCGACTATGAGCTGGCTCTGGATGGCAATTCATACGAGCTAAAGATCACCGGGGAATCCTCTAAACCTAAGGCCGAAGTTAAAATGGGAAATACTAAAATAGGTTCCAAATTAAGTTTTGTTGATAACTGGATGAACCTGTTGCTTTCTTCACCTGATACCACCAAAACCGAATTCATCAGGCTGGTAGCCAACGTTCCTTCAGAAACCGACAGAATTTCGGGGAAGGCAATTTTGTCTAACGGGAATGAAACCTCATTTACAGCGACCAAAAAAGATGCTGAAGCCACTTCCGAAGAAAAAAAGGAAGAAACTAAAAAAACACATCAGGTAAAACCGGTAAGTTTCCCGAATAATGCCTACGGTTTCACAGAGAAACCTAAGCAGGAAGACATACTCTTCACCAATGCTACGGTTTGGACTAATGAAGAAGAAGGAATCCTGGAAAACACCGATGTTCTTGTGAAAAACGGAAAGATCTCCAGAATTGGCCAGAACCTAAATGCCGGCGGGGCAAAAGTGGTTGACGCTACCGGAAAACATCTTACCTCGGGAATAATAGATGAACACACGCATATTGCTGCCTCTGCAATCAATGAGGCCGGGCATAACTCCTCTGCAGAAGTTTCTATGGAAGACGTGGTAGATCCTACTGACGTCAATATTTATCGAAATCTGGCGGGCGGAGTCACTACAGCCCAACTCCTTCATGGCTCAGCTAACCCAATTGGGGGACGCTCAGCTATATTGAGGCTTAAATGGGGAGAATCTGCTGAAGATATGATCTTTGAAGATTCACCTAAGTTCATCAAGTTCGCTCTGGGAGAAAACGTGAAACAATCTAACTGGGGCAGTCGTTCCAGGTTCCCGCAATCCCGTATGGGAGTGGAACAGGTATTTACCGATTATTTTACCCGTGCCCGCGAATACGAACAGAACAAAAAAACCGATAAGGATTACAGAAAAGATCTTGAGATGGAAACCATCGTGGAGATCCTGAATATGGACCGGTATGTTTCAGCACACTCTTATGTTCAAAGCGAGATAAATATGCTGATGAAAGTTGCTGAAAATTTCGATTTCAACATCAATACTTTCACTCACATTCTGGAAGGTTACAAATTGGCCGATAAGATGAAAGAACACGGTGCCGGCGGCTCTACTTTTTCTGACTGGTGGGCCTATAAATACGAGGTTAACGACGCCATTCCGTTTAACGCGCCAATTATGCACAGCCAGGGAGTTACCGTGGCCATTAACAGCGATGATGCTGAAATGAGCCGAAGGTTAAACCAGGAAGCAGCAAAAAGTGTGAAATACGGAGGGGTTTCGGAAGAAGATGCCTGGAAATTTGTAACTCTTAACCCGGCAAAACTGCTTCATATAGATGACAAAGTGGGAAGTATAAAAACCGGTAAGGATGCCGATCTGGTTTTATGGAGCGATCATCCACTTTCGGTTTATGCCAAACCTGAAAAAACACTTATCCAGGGTACAGTTTATTTTGATATTGAAAGAGATGAACAAATACGCAAAAGAATTTCCGACGAAAGGAATGAACTCATCACCCAGATGCTGGAGGCCAAGAACAACGGCGTAAAAACCCAGCCGGTAACCAAAAAGGAAGAGCAGCACATTCACTGTGACTTCCTGGAAGAAATCCACTAAAAACAAAAGACAATGAGAATTACATATATATTCATATTTATATTTATCTGTTCTTTGGGAACAGGGTTGGCACAACAAACCCCTGCCCCCAAGCAAAGCCAGACCATTAGTATCGTGGGCGCGACCGCTCATGTCGGTAATGGAAAGCTAATTGAAAACAGCATCCTTACTTTTGAAAACGGCAAGATCACAGCTATTGGAGCTTCAGGAGATATTGAACCTTCCGGAGAAATAATCAATGCTGAAGGAAAACACCTGTACCCCGGCTTTATCGCCGCTAATGCTACTTTAGGCCTGGTGGAAATATCGGCAGTGCGCGCTACAGATGATGAGGACGAAATTGGCACAATGCTGCCGCATATTAGAAGTTTAATCGCTTATAATGCTGAAAGTAAACTTATAGAATCCATGCGTCCTAACGGAGTGCTAATGGGCCAGATCGTACCTCGCGGCGGAAGGATCTCAGGGACTTCATCCATTATGCAATTTGATGCCTGGAACTGGGAAGATGCCGTTGTAAAAGAAGATGATGGTCTTCATATCAACTGGCCGGGAAGTTTTTCCCGCGGTCGGTGGTGGGCAGGGGAAGATCCCGGCATAAAACCCAATAAAGAATATCAAAAGAATCTTAGAGACTTAACAGAATTCTTTAATTCCTCCCGTGCCTATTTAAGTGGAAACAGAGAAATTAAACATCTCCCCTATCTCGCCATGGAAAGTGTTTTTAAGGGAGATAAAAAGGTCTTCGTTCACGCAGATGGAGAAAGAGAGATCCAGGATGTGATCCAGTTCAAGAAAGACCAGAAGCTTGATGAACTTGTTATCGTGGGAGGATATGAAGCGCATAAACTCAGCGATAAATTAAAGGAAAACAATATTTCGGTATTGGTGACCCGTGTACACAGCAGTCCCGAAAACGAAGATGATGATTACGATCTTCCTTATAAATTAGCTAATCTGCTTCATAAGGACGGGGTGCTGGTTGGATTGCAAAGCAGCGGAAGCATGGAAAGAATGAACACCCGTAACCTTCCCTTTTACGCTGGGACAACTGTAGCTTATGGGATGGAAAAAGAAGAAGCCCTTTCGCTAATTACTTCAAATGTGGCAAAGATTCTTGGAATAGACGACTTTGCCGGCAGCCTGGAGGTAGGAAAGGACGCGACTTTGTTTATTAGCCAGGGGGATGCACTTGATATGCGAGGCAATATTCTTGACAAGGCCTATATCCGGGGCCGGGAATTAAGTTTGGAGAGTCATCAAACAGAACTCTATGAGCGCTATATGGATAAATACGAGAGAGAGAGTAAATAATTGTTCCTGCTAATTATTAAAGCAAAAGCTCCCGTAATTTCGGGAGCTTTTTAATTTGCCATTATGCAAATCTGATTAATTTTACCTTATGTACAAGCAAATAAGCAGTTCGCAAAACAAGGAGATCAAGCACCTGCACCAACTCCAGGAAAAATCACGCCTGCGCCGTAAAGAAGGAGTGTTTTTAGTGGAAGGCGTCAGGGAAACCCTTCTTGCCCTCAAAGGAGATTTTAAGCTGAAAAAGATCATCTTTTGTGAAGAACTATTTTCAGCAGAAAAAATGGAAGAATTAATTTCCAATCTAAATGAGAAACCTGAGATAACCGCTTTGTCTTCTGAAGTTTATGAAAAGCTGGCTTATCGCGGAAGCACCGAAGGACTACTGACTCTATTTGAAAGCAAAGAACTGAATCTGGATAGTCTGAAATTTAAATCTGAAACTCCTCTCCTTCTCGTTGCCGAGGCCCCCGAAAAACCCGGAAATATTGGTGCCTTATTGCGTACGGCCGATGCCGCTGGTTTGGATGGGGTGATCATCGCGAACCCAAAGACCGATCTTTTTAATCCTAATATCATCCGGTCCAGTGTAGGCTGTGTCTTCACCACCCCAATTGCCACAGGCACTACAGAGGAAATCATAGATTTTCTGAAAATAAAAAACATTAAGATTTATGCCGCGGCGCTTCAGGCTTCAAGAGAATATACAAAAACAGATTACAGCGGTGCTTCAGCCATTGTGGTGGGAACAGAAGCTACAGGCCTCGAGGAATCCTGGCTGGAAAATTCAGAGGAAAACATCATAATCCCGATGGGTGGTGAAATAGACTCTATGAATGTTTCTGTTGCCGCCGGAATTCTTATTTTTGAAGCCAGGAGACAGCGGTCTCTACAGCATTAAACTCCAAAACCAACTCATTTGAATCCCGAAACTCTCTATTATATTATCCTCGCCGTAATCGTTCTGGATTTCCTTGTTGATAAGGTTCTTGACCACCTGAACGCAAAACATTTTGATGATACGGTACCACAGGAACTTGCCGATGTCTACGATGATGACGCTTATCAAAAATCACAAGCATATAAAAAAGAACGCTATCGCTTTGGCATTGTTACCTCCACTTTCTCCCTGGTGCTTACCCTGGGCTTTATTATTTTGGGTGGGTTCCCATGGGTTGATGGCATTGCAAGAAGCATAAGTGATAACCCTATTATAGTTGCGCTTATTTTCTTCGGAATTATATTATTGGGAAGCGATATTCTCACAACTCCTTTTTCCTGGTACAGCACTTTTGTGATCGAAGAAAAGTATGGCTTCAATAAAACCACAAAAAAAACTTTCTGGCTGGACAAATTAAAGTCCTGGTTAATGATGAGCATTATTGGCGGTGGTATCCTGGCCGCGATTATTTGGTTTTACGAATTCGCCGGAAATGATTTCTGGTGGTATACCTGGATAGTACTTGCCCTGTTTGCAGTTTTTATGAATATGTTTTATGCCAGGCTTATTGTTCCCATCTTTAACAAGCAAACGCCGCTTGAAGAAGGTTCCCTTCGGAATAAGATAGAAAGTTATGCCAAAAATGTTGGCTTCAAACTGGACAATATCTTTGTGATTGATGGTTCTAAAAGAAGTACCAAAGCTAATGCCTATTTTTCAGGTTTTGGAAGGGAAAAACGAATCACTTTATTTGATACTTTAATAAATGACCTCGAGGAAGAAGAAATTGTGGCTGTACTTGCACACGAGGTCGGGCATTATAAAAAAAAGCATATAATAGTTAATCTGGCGGCTTCGGTACTCACAACCGGATTTACGCTTTGGCTTTTATCATTATTTGTAGATAGCCCCGTTTTATCTCAGGCTTTAGGGGTTGAAATTCCCTCTTTTCACGTGGGGCTGGTTGCTTTTGGGATTCTGTACAGCCCAATTTCAGAAATCACAGGATTACTAATGAACCTGATCTCGAGAAAATTTGAATACCAGGCCGATGATTTTGCACGGAAAACTTATTCAGCACAACCACTAATTTCGGGATTAAAAAAGTTGTCAGGTAACAATTTAAGCAATCTCACCCCGCACAAAGCTTATGTTTTTGTACATTATTCACATCCCCCGCTCCTGCAACGATACAGGAATCTAACCGGGGCCTGATTTTTGTTTCATATAAATAATCTTAATCGTATATTCAGGCTATGACAGAAGCAGCTATAGAAAAAGAAAACAAGCAAATTGCCAGGCAGTATAAAGAACTCCTGCGCATTAGTTACCGTAGCTTAAGCGATGAAGATAAAAAACTGATAAGAAAGGCTTTTGATATTTCGACAGAAGCGCATAGAGATCAGCGCAGGAAATCGGGAGAGGCTTATATCTTTCATCCTATTGCTGTGGCAAAGATCGTAGCTTCAGAGATAGGTTTGGATGCCACTTCAATCGCTGCTGCCCTGTTGCACGATGTTGTAGAAGACACTAAATATACCCTGGAAGAAATAGAGGAAATGTTTGGGGAGACCGTAGCTAAAATTGTTGACGGGCTAACCAAGATCTCCAGCCTTAAGAAAGATAAGGACGTGTCGCTGCAAGCCGAGAACTTCAGAAAAATGCTGCTTACCCTGAACGACGATGTAAGGGTAATTATCATCAAAATCGCAGACCGCCTCCACAATATGCAAACGATGGATGCGATGCGACCAGACAAACAGGAGAAGATCGCTTCAGAAACGCTTTATATTTATGCACCCCTGGCTCATAGAATAGGTCTTTATAATATCAAAACGGAACTTGAAGACCTGGGTTTAAAATACACTGAACCCGAGGTGTATAATGAGATCCACACTAAAATAAAGGAAAGCAAGGAGGAACAGGATGCCTATATTAAGGAATTTTCCCGTGTTATCGAAGATTCCCTGAATCAGGAAGATTTAGAGTATGAAATAAAAGGTAGGCCCAAATCCATATATTCCATAAACCGTAAGATGAAGGCACAAAACGTGTCTTTTGACGAGGTCTATGACAAATTTGCTATCAGGATAATTTATAATAGTAATCCTGCCAATGAAAAATTCCTGGCCTGGAAAATCTATTCTATAGTTACAGATCACTTTCGTCCTAATCCTACCCGACTACGGGACTGGATATCCTCCCCGAAATCTACAGGTTATGAAGCCCTGCACATCACTGTTATGGGGCCAAAAGGTCGCTGGGTAGAGGTGCAGATAAGAAGTAGCCGGATGAATGAAATCGCTGAGAAAGGTTATGCGGCACATTACAAATACAAACAGGGAGACGTTCAGGATGACCACGGCATTGAGGAGTGGCTCAATAAACTTCAGGAGGCTCTGGAAAACCCAGATGTGAATGCTGTAGATTTTGTAGAACAGTTCAAACTCAACCTGTATTCCAAAGAGATTTTCGTGTTCACCCCACAGGGAGACCTTAAATCCCTACCCAAAAGTTCTACCCCCCTGGACTTTGCTTTCAGCATACATACTGAAGTTGGTTTAAAAACTCGTGGTGCCCGAGTTAACAATAAACTAGTGCCCTTAAGTCACGAGCTAAAAAGCGGAGATCAGGTAGAGATCATTACTTCAGAAAATGCCAAGCCCAATATCAACTGGCTGGATTATGCAACCACGGCAAGAGCCAGGGCTAAGATCAAATCTTCCCTAAAAGAAGAAAAGAAAGAGATCGCCGAAGAAGGAAAGGCAATTTTGGCGCGAAAATTAAAAGCCCAGAAAATTCCTTTCAATGAGAAATCGGTGAACGAATTGGTGGTGTTTTTCAACTTAAAGACCAGTCTGGATCTGTTTTACCGGGTAGGAATTGGGAAGATAGACAACCAAAAGCTCAAGGAGTTTGCCAATTCCCGAAGTAATGCCCTGGTTAGCTATATAAAGCGTAAGATCAAGAAACCTGTTATAGCCGAAGATCTTAATAAAGACGAGATAACCACCCGATATGATCAATTGGTTTTTGGTCGTGAGGAAGACGAAACCCTTGAATATAAATTAGCCAATTGTTGCAACCCGATCCCCGGGGATAAGGTATTTGGCTTTGTAACAGTAAATGATGGGATAAAAGTCCACAAGAAAGATTGCCCTAATGCATTACAGTTACAAAGCAATTATGCTTACAGGATAATACCAGCCAAGTGGATAGACTCCTCCCAACAGGATTTCAAAGCGGTTATTAAACTTACAGGTTTGGACAATGTAGGTTTGGTAAGCGAAGTTACCCAGGAGATCTCCAGCAACCTTAATGTTAATATGAAAAAGATTAATTTTGAAAGTCTGGATGGGGTGTTTAACGGTGTAATCACCCTGGTGGTAAAGAATAATTCCATTTTGAATAAGATCATAGAACGGCTTAAAAAAATTAACGGCATAGACAAGGTTAGCCGTGAATAATCCAATACCTTTGTACCCAAATTATGAGCAAAAAAGTTGTAAATAAAAACGATCAGGCTGTCGTAAAAAATGTCTTTACGAAATTCCTTGAGGAAAAAGGCCATCGTAAAACTCCTGAGCGCTTCGCCATTTTGCACGAGATATATAACAACGATGAACATTTTGATATCGAATCCTTGTATATTAAGATGAAGAATAAAAAATACCGTGTTAGTCGTGCCACCCTTTATAATACTATAGAATTGCTACTGGAATGCGGATTGGTTAGAAAACACCAGTTTGGACAAAACCAGGCACAATATGAAAAGTCTTATTTTGACCGGCAGCACGACCATATTATACTTACCGATACGGGAGAAGTGATCGAATTTTGCGATCCCCGAATCCAATCTATTAAACAAACCATAGAAGAAGTTTTTGATATAGAAATTAAAAAACATTCTTTATACTTTTACGGCAACAAAAAAACAACCACTTAACCTAATATTTCATGGCGGTAGATTTACTACTCGGTCTTCAATGGGGAGACGAAGGCAAAGGAAAAATTGTTGATGTTCTTACCTCAGATTACGATATTATAGCCAGGTTCCAGGGAGGCCCAAACGCCGGGCATACCCTTGAATTCGATGGGCAAAAACACGTTTTACACACTATTCCATCAGGGATATTTCACGAAAAGACTATTAATCTCGTAGGTAACGGAGTTGTGATAGACCCGGTGATTTTCAAAAAAGAGCTGGAGAATCTCAAAAAGCACAACATCGATTATAAATCGAAACTTTTCATTTCCAGAAAAGCCCATTTAATTCTACCAACCCATCGTTTGCTGGATGCAGCTTCTGAAGCCTCAAAAGGAAAAGCGAAAATTGGTTCCACTCTTAAAGGAATTGGACCAACTTATATGGACAAGACCGGAAGAAACGGAATTCGTGTAGGAGATCTTGAACTGGAAAACTGGAAAGATAAGTATCGAGCCCTTGCCGATAAGCATGAAAAGATGATACAGTTCTACAATGTAGACGTACAGTATGATCTTGCAGAGCTTGAACAGGAATTCTGTGATGCGGTAGATACTTTAAAAGAACTTCAGTTTATTGATAGCGAAGCCTTTTTACATCAGGCCCAGAAAGAAGGAAAGACAATCCTTGCTGAAGGTGCCCAGGGTTCATTGCTGGATATAGACTTTGGAACCTATCCGTTCGTAACATCCTCTACTACCACCGCTGCCGGAGCCTGTACAGGTTTAGGCGTGGCTCCCAATCAAATTGGGGAAGCCTATGGAATATTTAAGGCTTATACCACCCGTGTTGGTAGTGGCCCCTTCCCTACCGAACTTTTCGATGAAGATGGTGAAACTATGGGCCGCGTAGGAAATGAATTTGGTGCTACCACCGGAAGACCCCGAAGATGTGGCTGGCTGGATCTGGTTGCGCTTAAATATGCGGTGCAGGTTAACGGTATTACTCAGTTAATCATGATGAAAGGTGATGTTCTAAGTGGATTTGAAAAACTAAAGGTTTGTACCGCTTACAATTATAAAGGAGAAAAGATCAAGCATCTTCCGTATAATATTGAAGCTGAAAACGTAACTCCAGTTTATACTGAACTAAAAGGCTGGGCTGCCGACCTTACCGGAATGACCAAGGCTGAGGAACTTCCCAAGGAGTTTAATGACTATATAGAGTTTTTAGAGAAAGAACTGGAAATTCCAATCAAAGTGGTTTCAGTTGGTCCGGATAGAACTCAAACTATAACGCGATAAAAAGTCCTAAACCATATAAATTAAAAAGCCGTTTCAAATAGAAACGGCTTTTTTTATTCTATATAATGTCCCGTCCTGAAATAGCGATACACTAAAACAGTAGTGTAATGAAAAGATCAACAAAGACTGGGTATATAAAGCGTACCCAAAAAGATTATTCTATTTCTTTTAAACTTCAAGTTGTCCAGGAAATTGAGTCCGGAGC
>NZ_DATCSO010000049.1:0-13169 GCF_036568425.1 Salegentibacter sp.
TACTGCATCCTGGAAAATCCACAAAAAAGGAGCTTATTTTGCCAATCCTTCTTTCACGCAAATTCACCCAACCTGTATTCCGGTTTCGGGAGACCATCAGTCTAAACTTACATTGATGTCTGAATCTCTTCGGAATGATGGAAGAATCTGGGTGCCTAAGAAACTGGAAGATGCCAAAGCTATCCAGGAAGGCCGCTTAAAGCCTACCGATCTAAAAGAGGAAGATCGTGATTACTACCTGGAAAGAAGATATCCTGCCTTTGGTAACCTGGTGCCTCGGGATGTGGCTTCCAGAGCAGCCAAAGAGCGTTGTGATGCCGGATACGGGGTTAATAAAACCGGGGAAGCAGTATTCCTTGATTTCAGTGCCGCCTTTATGCGATATGGTAAGGAAGCAGCCAACACTCAGCATCTGAAAAACCCTTCAGATGAACAAATAAGGGATCTTGGGAAAAAAGCTATTGAATCCAAATACGGGAACCTCTTTCAGATGTACGAAAAAATTGTAGATCAGAACCCATATGAAACACCAATGATGATCTACCCTGCGGTTCACTACACTATGGGAGGAACCTGGGTAGATTACAATCTTGAAACTACAATTCCTGGATGTTTTTCAATAGGAGAAGCCAACTTCTCAGATCACGGAGCAAACAGACTTGGAGCTTCTGCCTTAATGCAAGGCTTGGCCGATGGATATTTTGTACTTCCTTATACTATAGGAAATTATCTTGCTGCCGATATTAGAACAGGGGCAATCCCAACAGATAGCCCCGAATTTGATGAAGCTGAAAACGCTGTTCGTAGTCAACTTGAGAAACTTTGCAATAATAACGGAACAAAATCTGTTGACCATTTTCACAAACGTCTTGGAAAGATTATGTGGAATAAAGCAGGGATGTCACGTAATGCCGAAGATTTGAAATCGGCGGTGGAAGAAATAAAAGCGCTTCGGGAAGAATTCTGGAAAGATGTTAAGGTTCCGGGAGAAGTAAACGAACTCAATACCGAGCTGGAGAAAGCAGCCCGGGTTGCCGATTTCCTTGAACTGGGTGAGCTATTTGCTGTAGATGCCCTTCACCGAAACGAAAGTTGTGGAGGTCACTTTAGGGAAGAATATCAAACCGAAGAAGGGGAAGCCCTTAGGGATGACGAGAATTTTATGTATGTTGCTGCCTGGGAATACACGGGTAAACCAAGTGAAGCTATTCTGCATAAGGAAGATCTTAATTACGAATTTATCGAAGTTAAAACAAGGAGCTATAAATAGAATTGAGAGCTGAGTATTGAGAAGTAAAATTCTCGATACTTACTACTCACTACTCAATACTGTACAATATGAATCTTACACTCAAAATATGGCGTCAGAAAAACGCTACAACTAAAGGGAAACTCCAGACTTATCCGATAAGTGATGTTTCTCCCGATATGTCTTTTCTGGAAATGTTGGATGTTCTTAATGAAGAATTAGTTAATAAAGGGGAAGAACCTGTGGTCTTTGACCACGACTGCCGTGAAGGTATTTGTGGGACTTGTAGCCTTCAGATTAATGGAGAACCACACGGGCCCGATCGTGCTATTACTACATGCCAACTACACATGAGGATGTTTAAGGATGGAGATACTATCACTATCGAACCATTTAGAGCAGCAGCCTTCCCGGTTATTAAAGACCTTATGGTAGACAGGGATTCTTTTGAAAGAATTCAGCAGGCCGGAGGATACGTTTCTGTAAACACCTCGGGTAATACCCAGGACGCCAATTCCATCCCGGTACCAAAAGACAATGCTGATAATGCGTTTGATGCCGCCACCTGTATAGGTTGTGGGGCTTGTGTTGCTGCATGTAAAAATGCCAGTGCAATGCTATTCACCTCAGCAAAGGTGAGCCAGTTTGCTTTATTGCCGCAAGGTAAAGTAGAAGCTACCAGACGTGTGCTTGCCATGGTAGAGCAAATGGATAAGGAAGGTTTTGGTAACTGCACCAATACCGGAGCCTGTGAAATAGAATGTCCTAAGGGTATCTCTCTGGATAATATAGCCAGGATGAATAGAGAATATCTAAGCGCCAGTTTGAAATAATACAGGTTAAATTAATTATAATACAAATCCCGGACTTTGCAGTCCGGGATTTTTTTTTAACCTTACTGAAAACATTACTATGCCCAATTTTCAGCATTTACCTTCTAAACTCCCTGGCGGAAAAACCAGTATTTTTTCAATAATGAGTGACCTTTCCCGAAAACACAAGGCCATAGATATGTCACAGGGTTTTCCCAATTTCGAAACAGATATTGAGCTGAAGGAATTGGTCTCCAGGGCTATGAAAGACGGTTACAACCAGTATCCTCCTATGAACGGAATCCCTGAACTAAGGGAGCAAATAGTTGCTAAAATTGAAAATCTCTACAAACAAAAGTATAACGAAGCTTCCGAGATTATATTTACTGCTGGAGCTACCCAGGCTTTGTATTGCGCCATAACTGCATTTGTTCATCCAGGCGATGAGGTGATCGTTTTTAAGCCAGCTTACGATTCTTATGAACCCGATATAAAACTGGCCGGGGGAAAACCTGTGTTTGTCCAGTTGAAAGGAAAGGACTTTAAAATTGATTGGAAGGAACTCGAACAAAAGATTAGTTCCAAAACCCGTATGATCGTCATCAATACTCCGCATAACCCTACCGGAACTATTTTGAGGGAAGAAGATATGCTGAAACTGGAAAAATTGTTGGAAAACACCAATATTATTTTGCTTAGCGATGAGGTCTATGAACACTTAATTTTTGATGGCGAGCAACATCAAAGTGCTTCCAAATTCTCCGGTTTAGCTGAAAGGGCTATCGTTTGTGCTTCTTTTGGAAAAACTTTTCATAATACCGGATGGAAAATGGGTTATTGCGTGGCTCCTGAAGTTTTGATGAAAGAGATTATCAAATTTCATCAGGCCACTGTTTTTTGTGTAAACCATCCCATGCAGCGTGCTTTTGCTGAATATTTGAAAGAACCTAAACACTATCTTGAACTTGGAGATTTCTACCAGCAGAAACGCGATAAATTTCTTGATCTCATCAAAGATACAGGGTTTAAAGCTAAGCTCTCGAAAGGGACATATTTCCAGGTTTTAGATTACTCAGAAATAACCGATGAAGCTGATGTGAATTTTTCCAAAAGACTAATCACTGAATACGGTTTGGCCAGCATTCCGGTTTCGGTATTTAATATTGACGGAAAAGACAATAAACAATTGCGCTTCTGCTTCGCCAAAACCGATGAAACCCTGGAAAAGGCAGCAAGCATTTTACATAAACTTTAATCAAAGCTTACAGGTTTTAAGGACCTGTGAGGTTTTCAGAAATGGAAATCAACCTTCAAAATCAAACTTTTGAACTTCACCCTAGCGGTGCTGCTTTCTGGAAGGAACAGGAAATCTTGCTTATTAGCGATGTGCATTTGGGCAAGATCTCCCATTTCAGGAAATTTGGAAGTGCGGTGCCGCACAAAGCAATTAATGCTAATTTTATAAGGCTAAGCGAGGTGGTGGGGAAGTTTCGGCCAAAAGTGGTTTGTTTTTTAGGGGACCTTTTTCATAGCAACCTGAATAATGAGTGGAAGTTGTTTGAAAATTGGTTGAATTTCGTAGAAGCCCAGGTAGTTCTGGTAGCTGGAAACCACGATATCATTTCCCCGTTGAAATATGAAGAATCAGGAGTAAAAATTCATTCCGAATGGCAAATCAATGGGTTTGTGCTCACCCATCATCCCGGGAAAAGGGAAGGTCTTTTCAATATTTGTGGACATCTCCACCCGGGCTATCGTTTAAACGGAAAAGCAAGACAAAGCCTTAAGCTTCCTTGTTTCTTCCGAAGGAAAGACCAGCTTATTCTTCCTGCATTTGGAGAATTCACTGGAAATTTCATGATGGAATTAAACGAAGGGGAAGCCGCTTATGCAATTACCCAAAAAGAAGTAATTTTAATCAGTAAATAAAAAAATATGGAAAAGCGACTGGCCGTTTTAAATGCGATCTCTGTCATTTTGGTGATCACGCTAAGTTATGTCTCACAAACCGGAATTATTAACGACAATACAATGGGCAGCCTTAGCGCCGAGTATTATAATCTTTTTACTCCCGCCAGCTATGCTTTTGCTATTTGGGGTGTTATTTTTCTCGCACTTTTAATCTTTTCGGGATATCAACTTTATCAGGCTTTCGGTCCAAAAAAAGATCTCACTTTTCTCCGTAAATCAGGTTATTGGTTTTTCATCGCCAATCTAGCTAATGCCACTTGGATTTTTACCTGGTTAAACGAGCTTACCTGGCTTTCAGTCTTATTAATGTTTATTATTCTAATTTCCCTCATAAAAGTGATTCTTAAAACCAATATGGAGCGTTGGGATGCGCCTATTAACATCATCGCTTTTAGCTGGTGGCCAATTTGCCTGTATTCCGGTTGGATCTCGGTAGCGACTATTGCCAATGTTTCAGCCTACCTGGCGAAAATTGGATGGAGTGCTCCATTTTTTTCCGAAGAAATATGGACGATAATCCTTATCCTTGTTGCAGGAATTATTAATGTCGCAATAATCTATCTTCGGAATATGCGCGAATTTGCCGCTGTTGGAGTTTGGGCATTGATCGCGATCTATTTCAGACATTTTGATGAAATTCCTCTTATTTCCTATGCTGCGCTAATCACGGCAGTAATTATATTCTCTAATATTGTTTACCACGGCTGGATGAATCGAAAAACCAACCCAATGTATAAATTAATGAACCGTGATTAATAATTTTTTGCGACGGGATTAAAGCATTCCTTTAATGTCATTTCCCCAGCTGGGATAGGCAAAGATCATCTTTTTAACATCTTCGCAATTCAGGTTTCCACACATCACCATCACAAACATATTGATCAATTCCGAAGACTCGGGACCAACAAGGTGAGCACCTAAAACCTGACCGGTCTTGTTGTCAATAAGGGTTTTGTAGGCATAAACCTTTTCATTGATGTGTTTGGCATTAAACCAATCTGTAGCCAATTTATGCTTCACCTTAAAATCGTATCCTTTTTCCCGGGCCTCAGCTTCCAGCAAACCTACTGAAGCAAGTTTAGGTAAAGTAAATACTACGGTGGGTTGTGGAGGAAAATGGGCCTTTTTTGGTTTGTCTTTATTTAACAGATTAGCGGCCACAATCCGGGCTTCCTGGGAGGAAAGCGGGGTTAAGGGTAAGCCTTCACTGGCTGAAACGTCTCCGCAGGCATAAACGTTTTTGTTGCTTGGGCTCTGAAGATATTCGTTCACAACTATACCTTTCCTGCTGAATTCAACATTGCCCTTTTCCAGATCCAGCTCATCAATGGAGGGCACTCTTCCGGCAGTATTGAAAACCATTCCGGCTTTTACTGAAACCTCTTTTCCATTCTGAGTTGCCGTAACCCTGAAATTCTTCCTAAGCTTTTCAATTTCGTTGACCTTGGCGTTGAAGATAAAATCAATCCCCAGTTCTTCTTCTGAAACCTGCTGAAGGTACTTGCTCATATCCTCATCAAAATTGGTGAGGATCCTGTCTGCCATTTCCAGCATAGTGACCTTAACTCCAAGTCGGGCTGCAACATGGGCGAACTCCATCCCGATGTATCCGGCTCCAATAAAGATCATCGATTCCGGTAGTTTTTCAAGGTTGAGAAAGTCGTCGCTGTAAAGTGCATGATTACGACCAGGGATTCGCAGTTCCATTGGTTTGTGCCCGGTGGCAATCACGATCTTATCTGCCGTTACGGTTTTACCTTCCACCGAAAGGGTATTTTCATCGAGAAATTTGGGTGACTGGTGATACATTTCAATCCCCAGTTTTTTTAATTTTTTCTCGGTAGCTGCAGGAACAGCATCGACGAAGGTATTTTTAAAGGCCATCAGGTCTTCCCATGAAAATTCCGGTCCACGGGTAATTCCCTTACCTTCCATTTTTTTGGTACGGTCCAGGATCTCGGTGAATCCGGTCAGTACTTTTTTGGGATCGCAGCCCCGATTAGCACAGGTGCCGCCATATTCCCGGTTATCGGCGATTGCGACCTTTAGCCCGGCATCAATACAGGCATAGGCCACTCTTTTTCCGGCAGTCCCGGTTCCTATTACGAATACATCAAAATGTTTAAAGCCCATAGTTTTTAATTCTATTCTGAAATTAATAAACACCGCACTTTTTTGCTGTTAGGGAAATGGTAAATCTTAAAATGAGATTAGATCTGAGAGTGAAATTTAAAATTTGTAAATTTATAAGACTAATAAAATAGTGATATGGAAGCTGTAGAACTTAAAAACACGGTATTGAAATATGTCGATAAAGCCGATGAACGTCTTTTGGAGATGATGCTTTCCCTTGCAGAAAATTATGAGGAGAAATTATCTACCCCTCTTAGCGAAACAGATTATCAGGAAATGGATCAAAGAAGATTAAATCATTTAAACGATAAAAGCGAATCCTATACATGGGAAGAGGTTCGGAAAAAAGCTAAGAATATTTTAAAAAAATGACATTTAAACTTATAATAAAAGAGGAAGCCCAATTAGAGATAATTGAGGCTTTTCTTTATTATGAGGAAAAGAAAGTAGGGCTGGGTGGCTCATTTTTAGATCATCTGGATTCTTATTTCAAATGGATAAAGAACTATCCGTTTCATTTTTCAGAGAAAAGAAAACCATTTAGGGAGGCTGTAATTAAGCGCTTTCCATATCTCATCATTTACGAAGTTTTGGAGAATGAGGTCATTGTCTACTCAGTATTTAATACCTGGCAGAATCCAAAAAGTAAGTTCCCACGTTAAAAAAATGTTGACTTGTTGCGAAGCCCATATCGGGGAATTATCTTTGCCCCAATGAGTAAATCTATTATCGCCCAAAGCTTTGCACAGTCCCCGCAACAGCAGGAATTGAGGGAAACCCTTGTCTCTTCTGAAAAAAATGATTCTAAAATTCAACTTAAAGGCCTGGTTGGCTCTTCATTTTCCTTTGTGACAGCCAATGCTTTTAAGGAAGCTGAGAAGCCTTTTTTGTTAATCTTTAACGACAAAGAAGAAGCCGCTTATTATCTCAACGATCTTGAGCAGCTGCTGGGTGATAAGAATGTGCTCTTTTATCCCGGAAGTTACCGTCGCCCATACCAGATCGAGGAAACCGATAATGCGAATGTTTTGTTGCGGGCCGAGGTTTTAAACCGAATTAATTCCAGAAAGAAACCGGCAATAATCGTTACCTATCCCGATGCTTTATTTGAAAAAGTTGTTACCAGAAAAGAGTTGGACAGAAGTACGCTGAAGATTTCCGTAGGAGATGAATTATCCCTGGATTTTGTAAACGAAGTACTTTTTGAATATAAATTCAAGCGGGTAGATTTTGTGACCGAACCCGGAGAGTTTTCGGTGCGTGGAGGGATAATTGATGTTTTTTCTTTTAGTAACGACGAGCCTTACCGAATTGAATTTTTTGGCAATGAAGTAGACAGTATCAGAAGTTTTGATGTGGAAACGCAGCTTTCTACAGATAAAGTGAAGAAGATCTCGGTGATGCCGAACGTGGAAGACAAACCCCTGGACGAGATCAGGGATAGTTTTCTAAGATATATTTCTAATCAGACCGTCGTTTTTGTAAAAAACCTCGATCTGCTCACTGCTCAGGCCGATAAACTTTTTCGCAAAGCAGAGGAGGCTTTTCAGAAACTTTCCGAAGAAGTAAAACACAGTGAGCCACAAGACCTTTTCTGTGACGGCCAGTTAATAAGAAGTCAGTTGAAGGAATACATGGTGGTAGAACTCAGTAACCAGACTTATCTGGAGACTGAAAAGGTCATTGAGTTTCAAACCAAGCCACAGCCTTCTTTCAATAAGCAGTTCGATTTGCTTATCGACAACCTGATCGAAAATCAGGAGAATGGCTATAAAAATTATATTTTCTGTGTAAGCGAACAACAGGCAAAGCGTTTCCACGACATCTTTGACGACCAGGAAAAAGAAGTGAAATACGAAACCATAACGCTGTCCCTTTTTCAGGGTTTCATAGACGAGCTTGGCAAAAATGTATGTTATACCGATCACCAGATCTTTGAGCGCTATCATAAATTTCATCTCAAGAATGGGTACGCCAAGAAACAGGCGATAACTCTAAAAGAACTCACCAATCTGGAAGTTGGCGATTACGTGACCCATATTGACCACGGAATTGGGAAGTTTGGAGGACTTCAGAAAATTGATGTTGAAGGGAAAAAGCAGGAAGCCATAAAATTGTTCTATGGCGAGCGCGATATTTTGTACCTCAGTATCCACTCCCTGCATAAGATTTCAAAATATAACGGAAAAGACGGGAAAGAGCCCAAAATCTTTAAACTGGGAAGCAATGCCTGGAAAAAGCTTAAGCAAAAGACAAAAGCCCGCGTTAAGCACATCGCTTATAATCTAATTGAATTATATGCCAAGCGCCGACTTCAGAAAGGTTTCGCATTCGGTCCCGATTCCTATTTACAGCACGAACTGGAGGCCTCTTTTATTTATGAAGATACTCCAGATCAAAGTACAGCGACCCAGGCGGTGAAGGAAGATATGGAAAGCGAAAGGCCAATGGATCGCCTGGTTTGTGGCGATGTTGGCTTCGGAAAAACCGAAGTTGCAATTCGTGCAGCTTTTAAAGCTGTTGATAACGGCAAGCAGGTCGCGGTTTTGGTGCCTACCACTATTCTGGCATTTCAACACCACCAAACCTTTTCTGAACGCTTGAAAGATTTTCCGGTTACAGTAGATTATTTAAACCGTTTCAGAACTGCCAAAGAACGCCGGGAAACCTTAGCCGATCTTGAAAACGGAAAGGTGGATATCATCATAGGAACCCACCAGCTGGTCAATAAAGCCGTGAAATTTAAAGATCTCGGACTTTTAATTGTAGACGAAGAACAAAAATTCGGGGTTTCGGTAAAGGATAAGCTCAAGACCATCAAAGAAAATGTAGACACGCTTACGCTCACGGCCACGCCAATTCCGAGAACCCTTCAGTTTAGTTTAATGGCCGCGCGGGACCTTTCTACCATCAGCACGCCGCCACCAAACCGTTATCCCATTGAGACCAACGTGATAAGATTTTCTGAAGAAACGATAAGGGATGCGATCTCTTATGAAATTCAACGGGGTGGGCAGGTTTTCTTTATTCATAACAGGATTGAAAATATTAAGGAAGTCGCAGGAATGATTCAGCGAGTAGTTCCAGATGCCAGGATTGGCGTGGGTCACGGCCAGATGGAAGGCAAGAAGCTGGAAAAACTGATGTTGAGCTTTATTAACGGAGAATTTGATGTGCTGGTTTCTACAACTATTGTGGAAAGCGGACTCGATGTGACCAACGCCAACACAATTTTCATCAATAACGCGAACAATTTTGGGGTTTCCGACCTGCACCAGATGCGAGGTAGGGTAGGGCGAAGCAATAAAAAAGCTTTTTGCTATTTTATTACGCCACCTTTTTCAGCTATGACTGAAGATGCACGGAAGCGAATTAGTGCGCTGGAACAATTTTCTGAACTGGGAAGCGGAATTAATATCGCGATGAAAGATCTGGAGATTAGGGGTGCCGGAGACCTTTTGGGCGGTGAGCAGAGCGGATTCATCAATGAAATTGGCTTTGAGACCTACCAGAAGATCCTTAATGAAGCCATTGAAGAGCTGAAGGAAAACGAGTTTAAGGATTTATATGCCGGCGATGAGGATATTGAAGACAAGAACTTTGTGAAAGAGACTCAGATTGACACCGATTTCGAGATCCTTTTCCCCGATGATTATATCAATAATATCACTGAAAGGCTCAATCTTTATACCCAGCTCAATAAGATCACTTCGGAAGAGGATTTACAAAAATTTGAGGCGGAGCTCACAGACCGTTTTGGGGAACTTCCCATCGAGGCGGTAGATTTGCTTAACAGCGTGCGCATCAAATGGATCGCTTCAAAGATCGGGCTGGAAAAAGTGGTGCTGAAACAAGGCAAAATGATAGGCTATTTCATCGCCGACCAGCAATCGCGTTTTTACCAGACCAATAATTTTACCCGTGTTCTGCAATACGTACAAACCCACCCGCAAAGCTGTACTATGAAAGAAAAGAAAACCCGCAGCGGATTGCGGTTGTTATTGACCTTTGAGAAAGTAACTTCCATAGATCAGGCTTTAAAAGTTTTGGAGCCTTTGGATTTGAGGGCGAAGGTGGAGGTAGAGGAGAAATAATTCTGTTTAAAGGTGATTAGTTTAAGAGACAGTATTTAAAAGCCCTCACGGGTTTTCAAAACCTGTGAGGGCTTTTAATCATTTAATAAAATTCAGGTAGCATTAATTCTGGCAACGAGCTTTAATCTTCCAGTATATACCAATCATAAAAAGTATATATAATTTCCCACTTTCCGTCCTTCTTTTGAAGGATATAGATTGGAGATTCATTTATACTTTCCGTTTTTAAAATCGCTATGTTATCCTCAACAATAATCGGTTTACTTATTCGAAATACTCCTCTGGAAATAGAATTTTTCCGATCAAAATTGGAGGAAAGATTAATATTGCCATTTAGGTGCTTAGTTGATAGCCTGCAAGGCTTTAAACCATATATAGAAGAATTTATATACCTTAATTTTTCTTTTCCTAAAATTTCTTTGAGTTTGTCATTTGAAATAGAAGTAGGGATGCCTACCC
Source organism: Salegentibacter sp. (assembly GCF_036568425.1). Classification (GTDB taxonomy): domain Bacteria; phylum Bacteroidota; class Bacteroidia; order Flavobacteriales; family Flavobacteriaceae; genus Salegentibacter. The sequence goes on from NZ_DATCSO010000049.1 coordinate 10,719, forward strand.
GATCAAAAATTTCTTTATAATCCTCAAAATATCTTGCCCAACCTTTTTCAAACAAGGTTGTCTCATAAATTTCTGTTTCTCCTGAATCAAAAACTGCATTTATTATTTCATAAGTTTTTGCATCACAATTAGTTTGAGCATTAATTTGTGAAAATGAAAGAAGAAAGAAGATAACTATTAAGTTTTTATGGACAAGGGGTACCTTTAGCGTCAACTTTATTAAATCTTTCATCTGCAATAATTTTTTGAATTTCATTTTTATTAGGGAGTTGAGAATATGTTGTTGAAGTTTCTAGCCCACCCCAGCTTAAACTTATATAGTAATCCATTGGCTGACGATGATTATCGAATACGGATAAAGAAATTGCGAATACATTGACATATTGGCCCATAAATTCGTGTTGAGTTAAGTTTAACCGATTATCTTGATTTTGAAACTTTTGGTAGATAAGATTAAGATCTTTTACTATATCAGAAGTTCTGTCTTCTTTCAAGATCAGCCTGATCCATGCATGGACTGACTCATGAATTATTGTTTTACCTATGGAAAGCTTTGTGCCATCTGAAAGAAGGTCAGTGTCTAAATTTATCTTCCAACCATCTAGATAAGGTGTTGTTGTGGCATTTATATCATTCCCTTCGGAATTTTTACCTAATTGGCTACTTTCAAAGTATAAACTATTGTCAGATGAGTTATTAAATAAATCCAAGATATATTGAGAAATATGTGTTAAATCTCCTGTTAAAGTCATATCTTTCTTTAATAATTCTTCGATAATGCCTTCAACACAGGGATTATTTAGTTCGTCAGTATTAATTTTCTCCTCTTCCTCCGGCAACACAGGTACAAAGCCACCATCGATATCATCTAAACCGTCCGGGTCATCACCATAAGTAGAACCGCCCGTGCTGCCTGAGCCTCCGCCATCGGGATTTGTAGGATCATCATAACTTATATCGGGATAGCTGTCCACTCCACCGCCACTTCCACAACTTATTTTGTACTCATAGCTGGTTAAACAGGAATATCCATTAGAAGTGCCATCTGAATGATATAGATTACTACAAACAGTTACGCCAGGGTAAACATATAAAGCACACCCATGACCACTTTTGGTGTTTTGGGAGTCAGTAATAGATTCTCCATTCTTCAGTTTGCTTGTACCTAATGGATTTCCCTTTAGTCCATAAAAGCTTAATCGGCCGTTGAAATGTTGAAAATCTTTTGATTCTCGAAGCCAGTTTTTTTCAGGGTGATATCTAACAATAAAGTAAGAAATTCCTTCCTTTTTGGAATGTCTTATAACAAGGTTATCGAAATAAATGTTGTTTTTTTCAATGGTTTCAGTTTTAAAACCATTAAGAACAAAGGTGTAATTTGTGTTTCCTTTTTTATCAATAAACTTTTTCCCTTTTGATTGTAAGGCGCTATGCCAGTTTGGTGTTTTAAGTTTTTCCTGGATAGAAGTAAGGGGGAGTATTAAATTATCAGAGAGAGCCTTGAACTCAACTATCTCTAATTGTGGTTCTTTTGGTTTGCTCACGTCCTCCTCAGCAATCTTTTTATTTAATTCCGGGGGGGGAGAATTTCTTCAGTTTCACAAGCTGCAAAGAACAGGGCTAAAATGCCAAGTAATTAGAATTTTTTCATTTAAGTAAGTTTAGGTTAAGTTGGCAGGGTAATTAGTTGCAATGAATTTATGCTTAAGTTTAGTAAAAACAAAATTATTTATTAAAATTGTTAAATTTTTATCGAAAAACATCAAATATGCCCAGTATATTCAAACCCCAACACCTCCTTTAATTCCACCGAGCTTATCTTTTTCCCTTTAGAAATCCCGGTTTGGTCAAATTCAGGAGGCTTTAAATTCTTTTCTTTTGCAGTTTTGGTGTAATAATCTTCTTTGGTTGGATGCTCTGGATAGGCAGCATTAAAGATCTTCCCCCAGGTTTCTTTTTTGATGATTTGATTTATCATTTCTATACAGTCTTCCTGCCTGATAAGATTTACCGGGGCTTTCGGATTTTTTATCCCCGTTTTGCCGGCCAGATATTTAACCGGGTGCCGGCCGGGACCAATTAACCCGCCGAAACGAATAACCGTAGTCTGAAAATGCTCGTTCTTCAGCAACATTTTTTCTGAAGAGATTAATTGCCGGGCAGCTTCTGAGGTGCCGTTTGCTTCGTCGTTCTCGGTGTATTCGGGGAAATCTTCCCGGTCTTCATAGACCGAGGTAGAACTAACGAAAATCACCCTCTCTACAGGAGATTTCTCAACATAATCGATAATACGGCCTATTTTGCCTACAAAATCGGCTTCGGGATCACTTCTCAGTCCGGGTGGGATATCGATGATTAAAACTTCGGCATCTGCCAGGAAGGAAGTGAGATCGCCTTGTACGCCTTCGGTAAAGACCTTGATCTGGTATGGGGTGATTCCCGCTTCCTGCA
>NZ_DATCSO010000050.1:0-4625 GCF_036568425.1 Salegentibacter sp.
AGAATTTGAGAATTTTAATTTTCTGTTTCAAAAGCCTTTAAAAGTTTATAGGGCACTTTTTCAGCAGTGGAAAAAGCGATCCCTTAATCGCCACTGCCATTGACGACGCTCCCGCCGGTTTTACTTTAGGCCGGGGTACGACATGAAAAGATTAAAACAAAACCGGGTTTTAGCTGCCGGAGATAGGAGAGAAGGCAGCTCCGTAATTTTAAAGAAAAACCCAGCAAGCGCCGTGAAACTCCATAAAAAAGCCCCTTTTTGAAGGGGCTTTGATGGGATCTTTGTGAGGATAGCCGGTGGTTCACTCACGGACTTATCTCCTGCTGGTAATTTTTATTATTCTATCTCCGAATCGGAACCGGGGATTGAGTCCGGCCAACCTTTTTTGTAGTCATCCCTGGTCTTTTGGTAACCCTTGGTAAGCCTTTTGATCTCGTTTTCGTCATAGATCTTTTTTGACTTTCCAAAAAACTCCTCTTCTTCGTCCTCCAGGTGGTGGTGCACCTTGTCGCTCAATTTTTTCATGGTGGCCAGCCAATGAGGAGATTCCATTTTGGTAGCTTCCAGTTCCTGGATGAGTTCATCTATTTCATGATGTTCTGCCATACCGTGGCGCGCATCTTCCTGCATCCTGTCGGTGTCAATTAGGGGCGAGTAAAAATAGCGTTCCTCGGCCACTTCATGGACTTCCAGTTCCTTTCGGAGTTCAGGCCAAAGCTTTTTGCGCTCTTCAGATTCTCCTGAAGTTTCTAATAATCTGGCACAAAGATCTCTTTGTATTTCGTGGTCTTCCTTAATTGCTTGGTAAATGTCCATAGTAAAATGAATTATTTTTTGTTAGATTTTTCCTGACATAAGTTGCCGGAGGAGAGCGGTTGTTTCTCCGGTTAAACAGGTTTTTTTAAAGATAGACAAAAAAGCCATTTTTGAAAAGGTCTTCAGTAATTTGGAAAGATTCTATTATAGAGTAAGATTGTTTTTCATATCAGGATTTAATCTTTAAAACCCTGAGCAAAATTCATCTTGTCTTTAGGAGAGATTATTATTATTTCCGATTTTCCATACTTGATTTCGATTCGGTCAAATGATGGTGCCGGTGAGGAAATTGTACTTCCGGTTTTAGATACTTCCTCTATTCTTTTAATATCGATTGGCTTGTAGGAAAATAGCCCGTATTTTATTTTGAGCAGATTCTTTTCAATGATGTATCCCGTTCTTAAAAAAAGATGTGTAATTAAAGCAAACGCTGAGTATATGAAAAGTAGGCGAGTGCGTGTTACTTTACTATTAAGATAGACAAGACTTGGAGCTGGCTACAAGCCGTAAAATTTGCTGCTATCCCGCCTGTTTTTTATATACCTGGTCATAGTTTGTTATTTTTTGTAATTCAAGCCTTTATCGTGTTTTAGAAACCAATCATATAGTTCCTGTCCTGGATATATCGACCAATACATGCCATGACCTGCATCAGGGTCTGCTGTGAATTTTAAATCTTTATTTTTCCCTTCCAATTTATTAATCATCCATTCTGTATCTTCAAATTCTACTACCTTATCTTTTTTTCCATGAAAAGCCCAAATTGGAATATCACTTAAGTTATCCGTATTTTTCATGATGTAATCAATATGGCGTGTAAAACCACTTATTGGAGCAATAGCTGCAAATTTTTCAGGATATTTTATTGCCAGATACCATGTTCCAGCTCCTCCTAAACTTACCCCTGTCAGATAAACCTTATTGGTATCTACTCTATATTTTGTTGTTATTTCTTCATAAAAATTCTCAAACCAATTGTCAGTAGACCATCTTTGGTTAATGGGTAATTGTGGTGATACAATAATAAATGGGAATTCTCTCTTTCTCCAAATTTGGTCTGGAATACCACAACAATAAAGTTTAATTGTATCTGTGCCCCTGCTTGAACCACCATGCAAATAGATTATCAAGGGCCATTTTTTTAAATTGTCGTCATTATACTCTTTGGGAGTATATGCTATATAAGGGTAACTTGTATCTTTTGGATTTTGATTCAAACCTTTATCAAACTTCAATTCATTTTGTATAGAACCATCATCGTTCCACCAGGTACATTCTCCCTGTTTTTGGCCATTTGAATAATTCTGTGTCGACTCTCTTTGTCCATTCGGGTACCAGTATTCAAAAAGACCATGCCTTAATCCATTTAAAAAATTTGTTTTGCTTTTTAGTTGACCAGTTTTGTACCACACTCTGAATTCTCCTTCTTTGGTGTTTGTTCTATAATTACACCAGAGACTTTCTTCTTTGATCCGCTTATTAAAAGAACTATAGGTGCCTTCCATTTGAATCTGACCATTTGGATAATAATCCCGAACATGATATAAACTATCCTTACTACCATTTTGAATAAGGCGCTTGTAAGCTATTGTGTCATTTTTAGATATTGGAACATGTAAATAAAACGTATCTATATCCTGAGCTTTTATTTCTCCAATACAAATGATCATTAATAATATTAATGCAGTGTTCTTCATTTTTAATGGGGTATCACACCTTTCACCCCTCAAATTCTCCTTTTTTTCGGGTTTTTCTCCCGGGAGTATTTCAGCTAAACTGAGCGGGTGCTAATTGGTTTCCTGCTAAGATAATTCTTAAAACCCCCATTTTACCTATAAAATCGGGTGTATTATTAACAGGGTGTTTAACAATTGTAGAAAGAATTTAGAAGATTTTTACTTAAAATCCCGGGAATACTTTTAAGAGTGGCCTGCCATGGAAATATTATCTCCATCCCAGGAGGCCCCGGTTTCAACCGTGGCCGGGTTTGAATTTTAGTAAAGCTTATTCCGCATCAGACCACGGTTAAAACCCTGGTCCAAAAAGATGGGTTTAGATAGAGGGTGAAACCTTACTTTTAACTTCATACCCTGGATGGAGCAATGGAGTTAAGGCTTCTAAGCCGGGGTTTTGAGCCCTTACGCAATCAGGCATTCTATTCCTCATCAAGCTTATTCAATTTTTTAAACTCTTCATACTCACGTTTAAATGGCTTCTTTTGATGATGGGCTTTCTGGTTCCTGATATAATGAAAAACCCTATCCACCCCGGATTCAGAAACCGAATAAGCCGCATAGCCGGTCTGCCAGGCAAACTTTTGATGGATAAGATCGCTTTGATTAATATAATGGGAAGAATTGCTTTTTATATGCTTGATTACTTCAGCAATGGATTTCTGAGGATTTAATAAAAACAAACAATGCACATGATCAGGCATTCCATTGATTATTCTGGGGGAACAACCTAAAAATTTAAATTCGTCTTTCATGATATGAAAAACCTGTTCTTCAATTTCCGGTTCAAGGAGTGGCATTCGTTCTTTTGTGGCCCAGATGGCATGGATCCATATTTTGTTGAAGGAATGTGACATAATTATTATTTTATTATCCCCTGTGGGCCATGTTGGAATTTGTTATTCCTTGATTCTTTATTCTTTATTCAGGCAAGTTTTAACCCTTGCAATTCTAATATTAAATAATTCTTTATTTAAAACACGGTTAAAACCGCGGTCTTCGGTTTATTAATCCATCAAAACCCCATATTCCCTCAACACCGGCAATACCTTTTCCATCGGTAGAGCTTGAATAGTGCCGTGATGACCTTTGGTGGTTTCGGCCATAAACAGGGAGTTTAAGATGGCTTCTTCAGTGGCTTCGATGGCGGCCATGAATAAGGGCGACATCAAATCGTTGGGGACTACTTCCAGGCTTTGGGTATCGCTTTCAACTTTATAGGAGACCCGTACTTTTTCAGCAGTGGAAAAAGCGATTACATAATCGCCACTGCCGTTGGAGACAATCCCTCCGGTTTTAGCGATGCCCAGGAAAGCGCGTTTGGCAAGGCGTTCCAGGTTTCGGCTGTCCAGTGGCGCATCGGTAGCTACCACGATCATACAGGAGCCATCGGCATTATTCATTAGCTTATCACTAAAACTGAATTGCTGCAGTTCCCTGCCTACGGGAGCCCCGGCGATTTGCAGCACTCCGCCAAAATTGCTTTGCACGAACACCCCCAGGCTATACCCGCCCAAACTTTTAGGGAGTTGCCGGGAAGATGTCCCGATCCCGCCCTTAAAGCCAAAGGCTACAGTGCCCGTGCCGGCACCTATATTTCCTTCCTCGGTATTTTTTGTAGTCGCATTTTCTATGGCGGCAAGCACATCTTTAGTAGTTAAATGCTGTCCGCGGATATCGTTTAAGAAGCCGTCGTTGGTTTCTCCCACCACCGCGTTCACCGAGTACACCTTTTCATTGCCCTCCCGGTTTAGCGTATATTCTATTACTGCATCCATCGCCGTGGCTACATTCAGGGTATTGGTGAGAATCACGGGAGTTTCAATATTACCCAATTCCTGCACCTGGCTGCTGCCGGCAAGTTTTCCGAAACCATTCCCAACATAGATCGCCGCGGGGACTTTTTGCTGAAAGATATTTCCGCCGTGCGGCAAAATGGCGGTCACTCCCGTGCGCACCGAATCGCCTTTTATCAAACTGCTATGCCCAACCTTTACGCCCTGCACATCGGTGATGGCGTTCAAAGGGCCGGTGGGGAGTACCCCAATCTCAATCCCCAGGTCACGGAGGCGCTGC
>NZ_DATCSO010000051.1:0-26833 GCF_036568425.1 Salegentibacter sp.
CGCAACTAAGCTTCCTTTATTTCAAACATTAGGTAAAGCTGCCGAAGGATCCCGATAACTATCGGGAGACTGAAATAATCTTTTGCTTTAGCTTCAAAGTCTGGTAATAAAAGATCGCCGCGTCAAGCATCTCCCTTCAGTCAATACTTTCTCCGCGGTGACAAAATAAATCAGCTTTGATGTTCGAACTGACTTCCCGACACATCCCGATGGCTATCGGGACACTCGAAGTGTACTCAGACATTAAAAACGGGAAATGAAATATTAATAAATTGCAGCTTTATTCAATAAGCGTTTTAAAAGGGATTTCTTTTCTTCTCCATATGCATAACCATATTTATTACCATAGCCGAAATTTGCAAACTTCACATCATTCAGTACAAAACTAACATCTTGGAATTTTCCGTCTCTTTTAGAGTCTACGGCAAATTGTAAGAGTTTCTTTTCGGTGTAATCTGCTCTAACAACATATAAGGTAACATCTGCCCAATTATTAATAAGAAATGTATCTGTTACCAGCAAGGAAGGGGCAGTGTCTACAATTACATAATCATACATTTGCTCCAGCTCCTTAAACATTTCGCCGGTTTTCTTACGCCGCCATAATTCTGAAGGGTTTGGGGGGATGGTTCCCGATGGCAAAAGCTCCAGGTTTGGATTTTCAGATTTGGAAGGTCTAATTAAATCTTTAAGCTTTAGCTCATCCTTTGCGAGATAATCACTCACACCAAAATGCTGCCTCGCATCTTTCTCAAATCTTTGCAGTTGCGGATTTCTAAGATCGGCCCCAACTACGAGAACTTTTTTATTAGTATTTGCCAGAGTAACAGCAAGGTTAAAGGAAACTAATGTTTTTCCTTCCCCTTTAACAGAGGATGTCACAAATATGGTATTCCCCCGCTCTTTATCATCTGTTTTTACAAGAAGGTATTGTAAATTAGTATGTAAAATTCTAAAGGCTTCTGCAAGAATACTCCGGTCGTTCTTTAAGACCATCTCACTATTCTTCTTCTCTACTCGTGGAATTTCTCCTACCACGGGAATTTCTCTCGTTTGCTGTTCGAGATCCTCTCTACTTCTTACCTTGTTGTTAAGTAATCCTTTTAAGTAAATAATTAGAAAAGGAATTAGAAGCCCAAGAATAAGTGATGCCAATAAAATTATTTTAGATTTTGGAGAAACCGGCTCAGTAGAACTGTAAGCATCATCTACAATTTTTGCTTTTGGAGCAGTTACTGCAAGGGATAGAGAATTTTCTTCTCTTTTTTCGAGTAAAAATAAATACAGGGCTTCTTTAATATTTTGTTGCCTTTCTATGCCGCGGTATTGTCTTTCCTTTGAAGGAACCGAGGATATTTGTGAACCAATAACGGCCATTTGCCGGTCCAGATCTTTTTGAGCGATCCTAAAATTGTTCCGCATTCGTTCCAAACTCTGTAAAACATTCGCTCGCATCTGTTCAATTTGAGCATTAAGCCTCAGTACAACCGGGTTTTCTTCTGTTGAACCACTTAAAACCCTGTTTCGTTCAAGGACCAGGGTGTTATATTCTCCTATAAGTTCGTTTACTCCAGATTCCTGAATTCCTAAGTTTGCCGGTAAAAGATCTGAGTTACTCCCTGTTTCCAGGTAGGTGATCATTGCATTAGCTAGTTCTAATTGAGTTCCTACCTCTTGCTGGCGTTTTTTATAATCACTCGCATTTTCAATAAACATTTCAGATTCAGCTTCTATATTGGTAAGTTGATTCGCCTCTTTAAACTCCTCTTTACCCAATTCTACAGAATCAAGTTCCTGGTTGATAATAGCCAGTCTTTCATCAATAAACTTAGCGGTATTAGAGGCTACGAGGTTTTTATCTTGAATCGCCTGTTGATTATATTCCAGAATTAGCTGGTCCAGAATATCCTGTGCTTTTTCCTTTACAGGATCTACCAGGCTTAGCTCCAGCAAGCTCGAATTCTTATCGGTTAAATTAATTTGCACCGCTTCCCGGTATTTTCCTACTACTGATTCTATTGGATTAAAGCGCACTGCAATCTTTCCGGCATCCTTCTCCTGGTTTATCCCGGAACTCTTTACTATAACAGTAGCAAAATCTATAGATAACGGGGCTCCAAACTTCCCTTCAATTATCTCCCCGGTTTCCTCATTAACAAGCTGAAAGTTTTCTTCAGATTGTGGAATTATATAGAAAGTATTTCCTAGGTCTTCTTTTATAGCATTCTCTAAACTCACCTCATCTAATTGAAGCACTACTACCTTAAAAGGCGCTTTTGTATAAAGTTCTTTCGTTTTTACCGATTCTTCTTCAAGATAAGTAATATTAAGGTTTAGGGCTTTAATAGCCTGGGTCATTAAAGTTTTAGACTTTAAGATTCCAATTTCATTTTCGATACTGCTGGCGCCCATTCCGCCTAAAAGGCCAAGATCGGCAAAAGCAGCCATTTCAGAAGAAGGACCTTTGCCCTTTTCATCTTTAATAATGATACTCGCAGTAGTACTATACTCTGGGGTGGTAAATTTTAAATATATAAACCCAATAAATACACAAAGGATTACACCAATTATAAACCAGGGCCAGTAGCGTAGGTATTTTTCTAGTTCATCCCTTAAGTTGATTTCTTCTTCCTGGGGTCGGATTGGGGTAGATTGTTGAGACATAATTTCTTATCTTGTTAAAAGGACTGCCATAGAAACTAATACTGAGGCTATGGAAATATAAACTCCGGCATTTCGGTTATAACTTGCGCTTTGGCGTTGCGGGCCGTTAGGCTCTACATAGACCACATCGTTTTGTTGTAAATAATAGTAAGGAGAATTAATAATTTTAGCATCTCCAAGATCGAGATAAGCGTGAGTAGTTACGCCGTTTTCTTCACGCATCACTAAAACATTATCCCGCTTTCCGTATATACTCATATCTCCAGCCATCCCCAGGGCCTGGGGCAAGGTAATATACGCATCCTGAACATCAAATGTGCCGGGGCGCTTTACTTCTCCCAATACACTAACCTGAAAATTTACCAGTCTTACATTTACAATAGGATCCTGAACATATCTTCTAATTTTTTCTTTAAGTTTTGAAGCTAATTCCTGCTGACTAAAACCTTCTACAGCTACCTGCCCAAGAATAGGAAAATCAATTGTACCATTCTCTTCTACCAGATAAGTTTGTAATTGCTGACGTCCATTCACAGCTACTCCCATATCCGTTCCTCCTTGAGGCACTCCTATAACCGGAAGATTAAACGGTAAAGCTGCCGTTTGTTCAGGTGCAGAAACACTTATAGTAATTAGATCATTAGGTTTAATTTTTAAGCTGTTTTTTCTTTGTTTATCCATTCGGGCTTCTGCTTCTTTCAAACCCTGGAAGTAAACAATTTCCTCCCGGGAAACGCAGGAAGAAGCAAGGCTAATAAGTAGCAAACCTATTACAGATAATCTAAAAAATTGGAGCAATTTTTTCATTTTTAAAAATTTGTGCGAATATATCGATTTATGTTAATTTTTGTTTAATATAATTAGTAGACCTTAACTATTTGTAGTCTATGCTAAGGAGGTCGGCTTGAAGCAATCTTCTTGGAACTTTTAAATAAATTCGAAAGATGGCTACCTAATTAATCCTTTACAGGTCGCAACTCTAATAATGAAAGTTTCTGGAACAGTACTTAATTTGTATTAATTACCCCATAATTCACCAGAAATTTGTCTCAGGTTCTGTCATTTTATATCCTGAAGTAAGTTCGGAATGGCATAGTCAATTTCTCCCTTCGGGCCCAAGCCTGCGAAATCAGAAATCAACCTTAAGTAATTACACTAATTTGATAAACTTAAAAACCTAATTCTCTACCACTTCATTTTGTTGCCGAATTACTTTAATTCCTCTTGGCCTACCGTGAAGTACAGTCGTTTGTTGTGACTTTCTTTTTAGGCCGGCGAAAATTAGTGCCACTACAGCAAAAATGGTAATCATAGCAAGGCTCATCCCGATACTTTTTAGACCCCGACTCAGCAAGACATATAAAATAATAACCGCCAGGTTTAAGGTGCCAAGTACAAGACTGGCTTTTTTATGGCTTAAACCATTATCCAGCAGAACATGATGCATATGATTGCGATCTGCTTCGAAAGGAGTTTTCCCTTTCCCTAACCGAATAATAATCACTCTTAGTGTATCAAAAATTGGGACAAATAAGACTGCTAAAGCAAATAACAATCTATTTTCAGGAACGAAACCTTCACGCATTAAGGGTTCATAAGGCTGCATTACTAGAATCTTAAGACTTAAAAAGGCTATCATAAAACCTATCACCAGACTTCCTCCATCGCCCATAAAAATTTTTTTTCTTCCCCGGGAAAAATTGAAACGAAGAAAAGCTGATAATATTCCTGCAACCGTTAGACTAATTAAAACAAAATATGGATGCCCCGTAGCGTAAAAAACCAAGGCGTAAGTAAGGGAAATTACGATCCCGGCAATTCCCGCAAGTCCATCTATACCGTCTATCAAGTTATAAGCGTTGATAAGCGCTACTACTATTAGAACTTTAAGACCATAACCAAGCAACACCGGAATATCACTAATCCCTAAAAAGCCATGCAGACTGGTAAGCTGTAACTCTGGTGAGAAAATAATAAATCCGGCTGCGAAGAGCTGACTTACAAATTTGAGTTTAGCCGAGGAGATCACCAGGTCATCTTTTAACCCTGTCATAAATAAAAAGGTAAGCCCAACAATAAGGTGATTCCCCGTGGGGGAGGTACGCAAGGCCTGGAGGATGCTTATCACCAGGATAAGTACCAGGAAGAAGGCAACACCTCCAAAAGGCGGAACAGCATTCTGATGTGAACTTCTTGCGTTTACCTCGGTCATAAAACCTTTTTCCCGGCTTACCCATAAAACCTTAGGCGTAAAGTACCAGGTAAGTACAAAAGCCAATAAAAACACGCAGCTTGCAAAAAACAGATAATACCGGTGAAATAGATCTAATAAAATGTCCTGATCAAGAATGTTCATAACATAAAATTTTGATTAGTAATTAGGGACGTGAAAGGAGAACAATAATATTCGGGGGTAATATTCAATTTGGATTGCCATGAAATCATTTTAATGCTATCTAAGAAACCATTATGTTTAAAATAATTCGCTATATTGATTAGCAATCTTACTCCAGGTATATTCTTCACTGGCAATTTTATACACCTCTTCTGATATTTCCTTCAATTTAACATAATCCAAACTTTTAAGAATGTCAATTAAAGATTGTTTATCCTCAAAATATAATGCCTTATTTTGGGTGGTAGCCTTATTATAATTAATCCCATAAGCTAAAATGGGGAGTTTTAAATGCATGGCCTCCACCAAAGACGGATTTGTTCCTCCTGCGCTGTGCCCATGTACATACAGTAAACAATTTGAACGGATTTCGTTGAGCTTCTTTTGATTGTAAATTGGATCTAAAAGAAAAATATTGTCAACTCCCATATACTTCAGTTTTAATCTCCTTGAATAATCGTTATTCTCCCAATTACCAATTATAACGAGATTTAATTTCCCAGCTTTTGAGAAAGCCTTAATAATTAATTCTATATTATTTTCAGGTTCAATTCTACATACTTTAAAAGCATAGGGTTCATTTAAAAATGGAAAATTTAAAATTGTATCAGGAGAAATATCTTCTGATTGTGTGTGGTCCCCTCCGTAAGCTATTAACTGAGTGTTTTTTCGATAAGATTTAAATACATGATCCTGTATAACTTTATTGTCGGCAATAATTTCATTTGCATACTTAACAGCCAGTCCTTCTGAAAATTTTAAAAATTTCCTCGCAAACTTGCCCCATTTATCTCTTTTCCATTCAAGCCCGTCTATATTTACAACAATTTTTTTTCGTGTAATCAATTTTACTAAAGGTAGCACCATGCACCCTGAAACTCCCAATATTAGCAAACTATCAGCTTTTCTTACTGAATGAAATATACTCCAGATATCATATGGAATACTTTGCAACCCGTTCGCGTTTAGTGGCAGATATTTTAAAATAGCCTTTTCATGAACAACGGTACCTTCGGGGTAAGCTTTTTTGCTACAATAAACTAAGAATTCAATCTCATCCCCTTTCTGATTAACTAAATGTTCTGCCAGGGTTTCAAAACCACCATATTTTGCTGGAATCCCTACAGTTCCAATGATGCCTACTCTTTCTTTCTTCCTTTTATTCATTTAAGATTCTTGCTTTACCATTGCTTTTTTATAAATTTTCGAAAGCTTTTTATAATGACCTGATTCTGAAAAATTCGTCTCCGCAAAGAGTTTGGCATTGTCACTAAGCAATGTATAATCTTGAGAATTAAGATTTAATGCTTCATCTATTTTCTCGATTAAATGATCTATTTTTCCGGGCTGAAAAATAAAACCATTATTTTCATTTACTAGCTCTGGGATACCACCAATATCCGATCCGATTACAGGAACACCCAGGAAAAAACTTTCGATTACTGTCATTGGATTATTTTCATAACATTCAGATGGTACAATGGCAAACTTTGAAGAACTAATATTTTCCCATAGATCATCCCCTTTGCAAAAACCTAAAAGATGAACATTTTGCAGGCTATTAACTTCAATAAATTCATTAATTTCAGCCTCTTCGGGACCAGTACCTATAATTTTTAAAGAAATTCCCTTCCTTTTAACAAGTGCCTGAAGTAATGTCATTATTCCTTTCTCTCTGGAAAGCCTGCCAAAAAAAACCAGATCTACTTCTTTTCGGGAATCAGATTTTATTCTTGGAATACTCTGAAAATTATATAGAATAGAACTTTTATTTTCAATACCCGGAAAATATTGGCTGTGTTTTCGTTTAATAAAATGGCTTACCATTATAAAATGGTCTACATATTTCTTATAATCAAAAAATCTATCTCTAAAGGCCGACTCCATTGCAGAAATAGCACTAAAAGCATAATTTCCTTTATTACATTTTGAAACGACACAATGCCAGTAACTGTTTCCTGCACACTTCTCACAGACTTCTCCATTGTTATTCATAAATACAGAAACTGGACACAGCATTCTATACTCATGCACAGTCATAACTATTGGAACTTTTTCTTCCCTTAAGGCTTTAAGCACAGAAGATGTTAATTGACCGTAAAAAATATGCAAATGAGCAATATCAGGTTTTTCAGATTTCAGAAGATTCTTTAAGGAATCATAACTTTTTGAAGAATAAATAAAGGAAGGAATTCTCATTAATTTAGAAAAAACACCGCCTTCATTGGGATCTGATGTCTTAATAAAGTACGAATTAGAGCCTTCCTGAACATTTTCTTCATTTGCAGTGCTAAAATAAATTACTTCATCTCCCATTTTTTCAAGCAACTGCCCTGTATTTAAATATACCGTATCAGATCCTCCTTTTACATGATGATAATTATTAATCTGTAAAATTTTCATTCTTTGTTTTTTGTAAGGTTAACGCCAGGCAAAATGAAAATATGGCAATAGCGAAAAAATTGTAAAAAAGGTTTTCAGTGAAAAAGTAAATAAGAATAGCCAGGTAAGGAATTATAAATATTGTATCCTTTAATTTCAAAAAACCTTTCCATATCCCATAAACAATTAGAGTAAAGCCAAAAAACCCGAACTCTATTAACCAGGTCAGGTAGTCATTATGTGCTACCAATCCAAAACTGTTAATCTCTGGAGTAGCTCCAAAACCAAGTCCAAACAACAAAATGATTATGTTTTGATTTAAGAAATATGTGAGAGATTCTGTCCAAATCTTAATTCGGAATAGAAATGAAACATCACTGCCATCGTTGGAACCTGACATTGCCATGGCATCGCCAAATCCTATATCGGCAAATTCATTGATGTTATAATCGCTTATTAATGTGTAAAAAACATTTGCTGTTCCTCTAATGCGTTCAAATAAATATAAATCTGAATATATAATAAGAATAATTCCTACAGAGGCGGCAATACTAAAAAACATAAAAAACCGTGGAGAGAAAATCTTTTTTCTAAAATAGAATACCGCAGCAATAGTTAATGCTAAAAAAGCACCGAGAGTAGAAGTTACTGCCAGGCTAAGCG
Source organism: Salegentibacter sp. (assembly GCF_036568425.1). GTDB lineage: Bacteria > Bacteroidota > Bacteroidia > Flavobacteriales > Flavobacteriaceae > Salegentibacter. Next base: position 8,105 of record NZ_DATCSO010000051.1, read on the forward strand.
CTGTAAAACCCAATACCAGTTTCCTGGAAAAACCATACAACATCATCATCCAAATACAACAAATAGAGAAAAAGATATAATTATTTGAGTTTGAAAAAATTGACATTGCATTTTCACTCTCTTTATATCCTAAAATAGTGTCTGTAACGAATATGAAGAAAGGTAATAAGGCTATAAAAATCAGTTTAATCCTTTCATTCTTTTTAACTGTATATTCTCCTCTACACAAGTAAAAGGACGCAGTAAAAATTACTATCCCTCCAAAAATTTTTGAGATATCATCGATCTGGCTTTGTTGATTTACAAAAAAATTAAAAAGAACAAGCACTAAAAATGATATCAGGTAAAAAATTTCTGATGTAAGTTTCGGTACTTTTTTAATAACTGTTAATAAAGAAAAAAGAATAAAACTCAATTCTGCTGCGTAGAGTGAGTATTTCAACATCTCGACACCTGAATAGTGAAACAGTGCCTGGATTAGAAGAAAAAAAATTAAAGAATTAAGGAATATTTTCCTATAAAGCATTATGCTTGAGATATATAATGATAATGAAAAAACAGAAAATGGGTACACTTGTCTATAAAATCAGTATTACTAGCTTCCGAAAGATTTTTATAGAATTGTGAATACCAATCTTTTTTTGCTTTAAGATTGAAATTTTCATTGAACATCTGAAACGAAAAATTAGACAGGCTTTCCTGCCTTTTTTTAGATTCAATTACTTCATTTAACTCCCGTAAGAGCTCAGAATTGGAGAGCTGTGAAATATTCCGTTCCGAAAAATTTGTATTAAAAAAACTTCTAAAAGTTTTTTCGGTTACCAAGGCAGGGTAATTCCTTTTCATAACCGGAGACAAAACAATTTTTTTTAATGAAGTTGCCTCCATAACTCCCCTTCCTGTACCTATATAAAAATTACAAATAGGAATTATTTCCTTCGCATTTTTGTAATACTCCTTTTCATCAACAATATGCACCCGATCCAATCCTTTTTCTCTTATTTGATTCAAAACCTCCTGATCAATTACCTGCCCTACTATTATTAAAATAGCCTCAGGAATTTGTTCTACCAGTCGGATGCTTTGGAATATACTTTCTTTATAGTAGTGAGAGATTCGTGCAATCCTCAGGAAAACCATAGAATCATCCTCTATATTGAGCTTGATTTTCAAACTATTAACCTTTTCCATATTTGGAGAAAAAGGCAAAATTCGGTTGGGTACTAAATAGGTATTTTTATACCCATCCCTGTTTTTAAATTTCTGCTTATTTTCTTCACTAAAAAGAATGAGGTTATCTACTTTCGGAAAATATTTTGGGTTAGGCCCTCCACATTTTGTTAGTGCAACAGGTATATCTTTAAACCTATAATTTCTAATAAACAAATAGGCTCTATCGTCAAAGCAATGTATCCTGTCTATTTGATGTTCCTGAATTATACTCTCTATCCTCTTTTGAATTTTAATAAAATTGAAGTACTTGTAAATAAACTGATATTTAGGGCAATCTAAACTGGAAATAACAGGGCTTTCCATTCTCCCTATATTTATAACAACAGCATCAACCTCAGGCTTTAGGGATTTTAGAGTAGATTCAAGAGAATAATAATGTCCTCCCATTCCTTTCTCAAAAGTGGATATTAAATATAAAACTCTCATTAAACTATTCTTTGTTCTACCTCCAGGTCAACCTCAAATCTCTCTCTTACCGCCTTTTTAATATGTTCAATGAGATCAATTATATTTTGACCTGTAGCATTTCCGGTATTTACAATAAACCCACTATGTTTAGTAGAGACCTGTGCACCGCCAATTTTAAATCCTTTTAAGCCTAACTCATCTAACATGGGGCCCACAAACCTGCCCGGAGGACGTTTAAAAACACTCCCGCAATTAGGATATTCTCGCGGCTGCTTGCTCCATCTCCTGGTTTTAATTTCGGCCATCTTTTTATAAATGTTATTCCGATCTCCATTCTTAAGTTGAAACCAAGCCTTCAACACAAGCTTATCAGGATTTTTCTGAAAAAAGCTGTTTCGATATTTAAAGTCTAGCTCATCAACTTTCATTTCTTTTATGCTTAGATTAGTGAGATCTAAAAACCTTACTTTAATAAGTAAATCTTTGATCTCTTCCCCACTTGATCCCGCATTCATAACAACCGCTCCTCCAACAGAACTTGGTATATCATAAAACATTTCAAAACCGGAAAGAGAATGTTCTAAAGCCCTTAGGCTAAGCTGTAACAAACTAGCACCGGCCTCTGCTGACACTTGTGTATCCTCAAAGATTATCTTATCATAGCAGTTATTAAGTATTAGAAATTCTTCATCATACCTTTCTTTTCTCAGTATCAAATTATTCCCATTACCGATAACGATCTTTTTATTAGTCTCCCTGAAAATATTTAAAAAGTCTGATTCATTGTTTGGGAAATAGGCCTTTTTACAAATTGCATTCAACCTATATGAATTGTTATCAATAAGGTTAAATTCTTTTATAACCTTCATATTTTCTTATCCTTTATTTTTTTTACAATCCTTTTATAGACTACCCATTGTACCAATGCCATAACTGTATAACTAATAGATGATGCAATAGCTGCTCCTTTCCCGCCGTATTCTGGGATTAGAATGAAATTCAAGATGATATTAACCACGAGTCCTGGTATAGAAGAGAAAACAGAGACCCAGGGTTTCCCCTTACCAGCCAGGTCAAAACCTATAATTTTATAGCCTATTAGAGCTATTATCCCTGGCATAAGGAGTTGGAGCATTGGAACACTACCTGAGAACCTCTGACTGTAAATAAATGGAATAAGAACAGGTGAAATAGCAATGATAAGTAGAGCTATAACAATGCCAATCAAAAGCCCGTATCTAAGTGGTTTTATCATTTTTTTTGAAAACTCAGCAGAATTGGAAGCATTAGAACTTCTGGAAAAAATTACCAGACCTATAGCAGCCGGAACCTGTAAAACCAACTCGGCAAAGTTTACACCTATAGAATAAAGTCCAACCGTTTTTGCATTTGATAATTTCTCAAGTAAAATAATATCTATTCTATAATTCAACGAGTTAATAAAAACTGCCAGGGCATAGACAGCGCCCAGACTCAGCAGACTTTTAAATATCTCTTTATCAAATCCTAAATCTAATTTGACTTCCCTTGAAACTTTATAAATGGCATAGGCCGCTACCGGAAGCCCGGCAAATAAGGTAGAAAGTAGTACTCCAATAATTCCCATTTTTAAAATAATCACTAAAAAAACAAGAAAAAGAAGATTTAGAACAGGAGGTAACCATCCAAAAACTGTAGAAAGACCAATCTTCTCCTTTCCTAAAAAAATACCACCGGTATAAGCTTGTATTAGACCGAATGGAATAGTCAAAACTGCCAACAGCATCATCGGTGTAGTAAAATTCCCCTGATTCGTCAAGCTTATTAAGAAAAAGCATCCTACAGCCCCAAGGATGCTCATTATTAAAAACATAGTGGCAATATTTTTAACAATATTAGCGTAGGTAAACTTTTTTCTTCCAATTTCGTAAACGGAAGCCTGCCTTATCCCCATTTGAGACAAGGTCATTATCAGGCTGGGGTATACCAGAAGCACAGTGAGTAATCCTTTACCTTGTACACCCAAGTTTCGAGCGACCAAAACACTGGAAACAAAAGATACTCCAAGGGTCAGAATATTAGAGGAGAAAACTTTAAGAACATCTTGTATAATCTTCTTCGTTGTTAAAGCTCTCTCAATTTTTTTTAGAATAGGTGTAACTGAAATCATGTACCAACTTTCAATAAAGTTCTTTTACTTGGGATCAGTTGTCCAAAGCGTAGATGGTAATCTTTATATATCCTTACTTCAGAGCTTTTTATTAGATGAATAGGGAAATCACCTTCAATAATCAGATCAAAACCACCATTGAAAAATTCCTTATTCGCTATTAGTTCCTCTATGATACTGTCCTTCCTTATACCAGTATTTTCAGCAATTCTTATTTCGGATATTTTCTTATGTTTCAGCAAATAATCAAGCTCCTTATCCAGATCTATAATATCAGAAAATTTTGTATGGCTTACATCATAATTTAAGAAGCCCGATAAAGGAGTTTTACTGGATATGTTAATTTTAATTTTTCCTTTTTTAACTACTATTTTTTGACGCTTTAAGACTTTCAGTGCAATTAAAGTATCTTCGCCAAAATATTTGATTTTCTTACGGAAACCGAGAAACTTCCTTTTTAAAAAAAAAATTCCATTTTGCTCAATGCCTCTCATTTCCTCAATGATAAATTCGCTCTTAAGATGCTCAGAGCTTAGATAACCGGTTTTAAATTCCGGAAAATCATTTGCGATAATAGAGGCAAACATGCGAAGGGATCTATTTGCCAGTTCAATGGCCCCTTTCTTCTGATAAGGTAATTTTTTTAAAGATTGTTCTACAAGCCTGGAATCAATAAAGAAAGCAGAGCCCCGAACAGGCTTTATTTTTTTGCTAGCGGTAGAAAAACCATAGCGATTTAAGATATATGTTTCTTCTGGAAATTCAGCCGAATAATCCTCAATAATAGAAAATGGGAGACTATTACCTATCACCGAATAGCCCTTTTTGCTTTTTTTTAAAAAAGCATCTATAAAACCATTTTTAATTATTTTAAGATCATCATGTAGAAAAAGAAAATAATCTGGTAAGGCTTTCCCGGCTTTAAAATAATAATTAACGAATTCGCTATGGCACCCCCAGTCCCAGCCTTCATTAGGGGAAAAAATTATATTCCAATTATTTTTTTCCAAAAAATGAAGTACCGATTCTGAAATTTCGGATTCCTCTTTATGTGAAGATATAAATAATTCAAAATCTATATTATCGTATAATTTTGTCTCCCGCAATATTATTTTATACAACTCAAGGTATTTGTAATAATACCCCGTCAGGACAATTACTATTTTTAATCTATTTGTGCTCAATGAAACTGTTTTCAGTAATGACTAATTAAAGCTTTACCGTATTTTTAATTAGCGAAACCCCAAGGTTTTGGAGTTTTTCCTCCAAGCTCTCATATCCTCTTTCGATCATCCAGGCATTAGTAATAGTAGTTTCGCCTTCAGCAGTAAGGCCAGCTAAAAGAAGAGCCATTCCTGCTCTAAGATCTAACGCTTTAACTGTAGCACCATTTAGGCTATATCCACCATGTATTTTGAGTAGATCTCCTTCAACAGAAAAATTCATTCCCAATTTCGCCAATTCTTCTGCATAAGCATATCTTCCAGGAAATCTCAAATCAACAATCTTTGATTCTCCCCTGGAGCAAGCTCCAAAAACCGCAAAAAGAGGTTGCATATCTGAGTTTATCCCTGGATATGGACCAGTACTTATTTCAACGGGATAAGAAGTTCCTCCCCTTACAATCAATGAATTGCTACCTCTGTAGAATTTCATTCCACTTTCCCGGAGAAATACCAAGGGAACTTCTAGATGTTCAAAGGGAAAGTTCAAAATTTCTACATCCCCTCCTGTAATTACCGAACCAATGGCCCAGGTGAGTGCTTCCATGTTATCTGGAATTACATTGTGTTTAACTCCTTTAAGTCTATCAACCCCTTCTATTATAATGCATTTTTGTCCAAACACCTTTATTTTGGCGCCCATTTTATTAAGCATGGTGATCATGTCTATAATTTCTGGCCGAATATGCGGGTTCCATACTGTTGTGGTTCCGGAAGCTAGTGTTGCAGTAAGTATTGCATTTTCTGTCGCTCCGGTAGATCTAAGTGGTAAATTAATTTCACAAGCTTTTAGACGGTTTTTAGAACGACAGCATAGATAGCCTTCCTCTTCCCATACTTCTGCGCCCATTCTTTCAAAGATCATTATATGTAGATCGTACTTTCTATCGCCAAGTTTACAACCACCAGGTAATGGAACTTTCCCTTTTCCATATCTTGTTAGTAATGAGCCAAGAATTAAGAGGGTATTACGAATAGACCTTTCTTCCCAAACTAATTCAGGGTTAATATTTGAATCAATCTCGGTAATCTTCACAAAATCTCCTACACTTGAACATTCTTTACCAAGCAAGTGCAACATATCCAAGTGTATTTTCACATCCAGTAATCCATTTGGAAAGTTATATAGTTCTACTGTTTCATCAGTAAGGAGCGAAGCAGTTAGTAATTTTAAAGAGCTGTTTTTGGCTCCACTTAATTGAACCTGCCCTTCTAACCTGCTTTTTGTTACTTTAATGTTTTTTTTCATTTTATTATTATGAATTTTCAGCACCTTCTTTATTTATTCCTTCCGGAGTATATTTTTTCAAATACCAATGAATCGTTTTTTGAATTCCACTTTCAAAATTCTCATCGGCTTTCCAGCCCAATTGTTTTTCAATTTTTGTTGCGTCTATTGCATAGCGGCGATCGTGGCCGGCACGATCTTCCACATAAGCGATCTGTTCTAAATAACTTCCGTTTTCTTTGGGTTTTAGAACATCCATGATTTCACATATTTTATGGGCTATATAATTGTTGTTACGTTCATTTCTTCCGCCAATATTATAAACCTCTCCGGCTTTTCCACCATTATAAGCAAGGTTAATACCTTTGGCATGATCCAAGACATATAACCAATCTCTTACATTTTTACCATCCCCGTAAATAGGAATATTTTCGCCTTGTAAAGCTTTCCTGATAACTGTTGGAATCAGTTTTTCATCGTGTTGCTTAGGGCCGTAGTTATTTGAACAGTTGGTGATCAAGGTGTTCATTCCATAGGTGTGATGGTAACTGCGAACGATCATGTCAGACCCTGCCTTACTTGCCGAATATGGAGAGTTGGGTGCATATGGAGTTTCCTCGGTAAAAAGTCCGGTTTCTCCCAGGGTACCATAGACTTCATCTGTTGAGATATGAAGAAATCGGTTATTCTTGCATTCTTTCTTATATTCAAAAGGCTTATTCATCCAGAACTTATAGGCCACATCAACTAAAGTAAAGGTCCCTCTAACATTAGTTTCTATAAATACTCCCGGATTTTTTATGGAATTATCTACATGAGATTCTGCTGCAAAATGAATAACTCCATTAATATTATACTTTTTAAAAAGTTCTTCCACCAGGTTTCTGTTGCAGATATCCCCTTTTACAAAGGTGTATCTATCATTCCTCTCAACCTCTTTCAGGTTACTGAGATTCCCAGCATAGGTCAACAGATCGAGGTTAATAATTGAAGCGTCAGGATTAGCTTTCAGAAAAAAGGGAATAAAATTAGAACCTATAAATCCGGCCCCACCGGTTACAAGAATATTATTTTTTGAATTCATATATTAAGAATAAATTCTTTTTAAGCTAAAACTTTAAGCTTAGCTTTAATCTGGTTTACACATTCGGCTAAATTATTTTTCCAGTACGGGATTTTATAATTCAAACTTTCGGTATTCAGATTTTATATTGCAGAAAGCCTTAGCCTAATTGTTCTTTAGATCCAGTTATTAATAACCTCATTCTCATATAAATTTTCGAAGAAATTAAAAGTCTCAGCATCTTCAAGAAGAGGCTGATTTCTATCTTTTTCTGAAAGCATCAATTCATCATCAGCTATTCTCCAGTCAATCGCAAGCTTTTTATCATTAAATAATATTCCCCGGTCATGTGCCGGCGCGTAGTAATTATCACATTTATAAGCAAAGGTTGCTGTTTCACTTAGTACAACGAACCCATGGGCAAAGCCGCGGGGTACGAAAAGCTGTCTTTTATTCTCTTCACTTAGTTCAATCACTACAGCTTTACCAAAATAAGGAGAACCCTCTCGGATATCCACGGCAACATCCAGCACTGTCCCTTCCAATACCCTTACAAGTTTAGATTGGGTAAAAGGAGGTAATTGATAATGTAAACCTCTTAATACCCCGAAAGAAGATTTTGATTCATTATCCTGGCAAAAATAAACCTCAAAACCAAGAAATTTTTCCAGGGCATCTTTCCGGAAGGTCTCGCTAAAATAACCTCTTTGGTCACCAAAAATCTTTGGTTGGCAAATAACTACATCCGGAATTTCAGTTCTATTAAAATCCATAATATTTTTATTTACTTGCACGTTTAATTAAGTATTGACCATATTCATTCTTTTTCAAAGGTTCAGCGAGCTCCAGGAGCTGATCTTTGGAGATATAACCTTTCTCGTAAGCAATCTCCTCAAGGCAGGCGACTTTCAAACCCTGTCTTTTTTCGATGGTATGAATAAAATTAGAAGCTTCCAGCATAGATTCATGGGTTCCGGTATCTAACCACGCGTACCCACGTCCCATTAATTCAACTTTAAGAGCTTCTTTTTTTAAATAAGCTTCATTTACAGATGTTATTTCCAGCTCACCCCTTTCACTGGGCTTCACGTTTTTTGCAATCCCGATAACAGAATTAGGATAGAAATACAAGCCTACTACGGCATAATTACTTTTGGGTTTTTTCGGTTTCTCTTCAATACTGGTGACATTCCCTTTTTCATCAAATTCAGCTACCCCATAGCGTTCCGGATCATTTACATAATATCCAAAAACAGTAGCTTTAGCCTCTTGCTTCACATTTTTTACGGATTGTGCCAGTAATTCAGTAAACCCATGGCCATAGAAAATATTATCTCCAAGCACAAGGCAAACATCATCGTCTCCTATAAATTCCTCCCCTATTATAAAAGCCTGGGCCAGACCTTCAGGATTTGGCTGAACTTTATACTCCAGGTGCATTCCAATTTCTGAGCCATCTCCAAGTAATTTTTCGAAGTTAGGCAGATCTTCAGGGGTTGATATAATAAGCACTTCTCTTATGCCTCCTAACATAAGAACCGATATTGGATAATATATCATCGGCTTATCATAAATACTAAGTAATTGTTTTGATACTCCTTTTGTAATAGGATAGAGTCGAGTGCCAGATCCTCCGGCTAATATTATTCCTTTCATATTAGCAATAATTTTAGGTTACAACCACAAGCTGCTTCCTACTATTCCAGATAATATTATTTCTATCTGTAAGTTAATCCACATAATCCGTAAAAATCCTTGTAATCAGGGTCCAGCAGAGACAAAAGCATAGCTAGTAACATTTTCTCAAATGCTTCAATCTGGCAATTAAAAACTTAGGAATTTTACCGCCGGAATGCGGTTGTGATTTACACCATAATTAATTTAGGTCTCTTGCGGTGTAGGGAGTGCAAAAGAAGGATTAGTTGTTAGTTGTTAGTCCGTAGACGATAGATTTGGGTTTTTATTAGTCTTTAGTCCTTAGACTTTAGACGGTAGATTTTTTATTTTAGTCGCTTGTCGTTAGTCCGAAGACGTTAGACCTTACTTTTTATTTGCTGCCGTTAGATTGTAATCGAAAAGCCTTAAGTTGCATTTAATTTGGAGTTAGCATTTGGCCAGGAAACTGTTTTTCAAAAATTATTACTCTTCTCCAGACTCCCTCTTCCCCAAGACTCCACTTTTCTAAAGACTAAAAACAAAAGACTACCGACTAAACCAGGTACGGCTTCGCCGTCGTGAGTCACATTGCTGTGCCTCCCTGAAAACTTAATTATTTGTTAAATAAGTCTTTAAGACAAATGCAAAATTATTGGCCTTTCGGCTAAAATAATTACGGAAATTCCTAACAAATAGGCATTCTCTTAAGGGAAAGCAAATATAAACTTTCACATTCCTTTAAGACAATTAATAATTGTTAAAATTTTTATGATTTGTATACAAGGTGATCAGTCGGTAGTCGCTGGACTTTAATCTGTAGTTATTTGGGAGTGATGCTGTGACGTTGTGATCGAGGGATGTTGTGATGGAGTGATTTGGTTAATTGGGGATTGGTTAATTGGTTAAATCGGGATTCGCTAATTCGTTAGTCCGGGAATCGAGGCGCGTTAAATTTGGCATTCCCTGCACTCCTCTTCTCCTTTTCTCTTTCTCTCTCCTTTACATAGAATTTTTCCCTCCCTTTAGGGATGGGGTAAACGGAAAATTCGGGTTGTGGGTTGTGACGTTGTGATCGAGGGACGTTGTGATGGAGTGATTTGGTTAATTGGGGATTGGTTAATTGGTTAAATCGGGATTCGCTAATTCGTTAGTTCGAGGGTCGTTAATTCGGGATTATTCGTTTTCCCCTATTCTCTTGTTTTCCTTTCTCTTGTGCCAGGTTCGAACTCACCTCTTTGTTCGGGAAGAATTCTTAGGCTTTTAAGAGCCTATTTGAATTTTTAAAAATAGAGCTACGCGATTCTCCCTGTGTGAGTGTAGCAGATCAAGTCCGTTAAAAATTCTCGAAAGCTTGTCCTGAGCATGGTCGAAGGGCCTTGGAGAAAATTTAGGACTTGATATGCAGTTTTTTCTGCCTCCGACGACCAGAGGGAGAGGAAGGCATTTGCCAAAAAAACACCTGCACATAGGGCGCCTTTTTTTGTTTCGTTTTACCTGCATCCCACGAGCAGAGCGAGAGGAATGCACGCAAAAAATGAAAGGACAGGCTGTTCCAAAAATTTAAGATAAATCCAAAATGAATGGAATTATGAGGACTAGATAATATCGAGAACAGCCAGGAAGGACAAACTCCCATGACTTCCCGATACTCCCGAAAGCTTTCGGGATTATTCTGCTACCGCTTCATAAAAAACACTCAAAGCCAACGTCTGGTAATTTTGTGACGTTGTGACGAAGTGATACTGTAAATTCTAATTCGACATTACCCTTAGTGCGATCGACGAGAGGAGATGGTGTACCGAAGGGCGACTCCCATTAATGAAACCCAGAATTGAGAAAGGCGCAGCCTACACACAATTCTGTTGGTTGAACTATCCCGATTTTACATCGGGATCTCCTGAAACCCATCTTTAGTTGAGTTAATTTAAGCTGCGGAAAAGTTGGGGAAAAATGAAGATTTCCGATTATCCAATATTTACGCAACTTCAGTAATTTAAAACCCGTCACCCTGAACTTGAATCAGGGTCTCATAATGGGAGTGGAATTACAGAGAGCTAACCAGGAAGGACAGATCTTCAAAATCAAGCTCGCCCAATCGCCTTTAAACTAAACAGGATGAGATCCCCGATCATCCCGATCGGGAGGGATGACGGAAGTTCATAAATCTTTAGAAACACCAACAAGCCTCTACCCTACCCAAAAGATTGCCGCGTCAACATTCTTCTTCCAGTCAAATGTTTCCTCGCAATGACAAACCGGGAACAGAGAACCGATAACTTAAATCAGATCACTGAGAACAAAATACTCAAAACAAGCATCCCGCCAACGACATCCCGGTAGCCGGGACGAAAACCCGGAACCGGGAACTAAGAACTCAGAACAGACAACCGATCCGAAATTAACACTCGTACAACTTAAAAATAAGTTAAAAATCAGTATATTAGAGAGTATAAAACCATAACTATTACTGCAGTGAAAAGATTTATCATAACTATATTGTTCGCACTGGCAATGCTGTTTCCCGTTTCCGCGGAAATACAGGCAGCCACGGTTTTCCAGGATCTGCAACAGGATCAGGAATACACCGAATATAAAGGCCGGGTGCTTAGCAGCAACCGGGAAAGACCTGTGGGCTCTGCCCAACTTACCGTTCTAAATACCAATATCGCGACCGTTACCAATGCCGATGGAGAGTTTTCCCTGAAAGTGCCTTCCAATTTACGCGAGGCCATAGTACGGGTAAGCTACCTGGGTTTTGAGAGTAAGAACATAGCTCTGGAATACTTCAGCGAAGAGGGCACCGAGATTTTCCTGGATCCTTCTGTAGAAGAACTTAGCGAGGTTAGTATCTTTCAGGCAGAAGATGCCGGAAAACTGGTTAGAACAATGCTATCTAAGCGAGGAGATAACTATCTGGATCAGAATACTAATATGACGGCCTTTTATCGCGAGAGTATCCGCAAAGGGCGCAAGAACGTTTCCCTGAGCGAGGCGGTGATCAGGATTCATAAAAAACCTTATTCCTCTTCCCGAAGAGAAGAAATAGAACTTATAAAAGCCCGAAAGACCGCCGATTATGACAGATTAGACACTCTGGCGCTTAAATTACGTGGAGGACCTTACAATGCGCTGTATGTCGATGTAATGAAATATCCGGAATATGTTTTTTATATAGATGACATCAGCGATTACAGTTTCAGCTTTGACGAGCCTACCCAGATCGATGGCCGGTATCTTTATGTGGTTAATTTTGAAGCCAGAGAAAAAAGTGCTCCCTGGTACTTCGGAAAATTATATATAGACGCCCAAAGCCAAAGCCTGGTTAGGGCAGAGCTCAACTTAAACGTAGATAACCGCTCGATAGCCTCAAGGCTTTTTGTGAGTAAAAAACCTGGAAGTACACGGGTATATCCTATTGAAGTTAAATACCGGATAGATTACCAGCAGCAGGACGGAAAATGGTTCTATGGCTATGGCAGCGCAGACCTTACCTTCGTAGTGAACTGGAAAAGGAAGTTATTCAACTCCCGTTACTATGTACACAGCGAAATGGCGGTAACCGGATGGAAACCCGACCCCGGAAATGTCAACCCGCGAAGAAGTGACAGCTACATAAAGCCTACCGTGGTAATGACCGATGACGTTTCAGGCTTTAGCGACCCTGAATTCTGGGGTAGCAATAATATTATTGAACCCGATAAGGATATTCAAAATGCTATAGATAAGATTCGCGAACAACTGGATTAGTTAATTAGTCTTTAGGCTATGGTCCTTAGCATTTAGTTTAGATATAATTTGGTTTATATTTGGTTGATGCTAGTCCTTAATTATTGTCGGTTTCTGAGCTTTCGGCTTCATTCTTTTGGCCGGGTATTAACTTGATCTAAAGCGGGCGTACTAGATTAGCCCACTCCTATAGGATTCTGAGCCAGGCTCTGGGTGACTTTATTATAATAATTGCTTGTTGCTCACTCCTTCCACACCGAATCCTATCGATCTAAGATTTTGAAAAGAGACAGACGCTGGACATAGTCCAGTGCAGAAATAGAAACAAAAAAAGTCCCACCATCGGCGGGACTTTAGTTTTTATATAAATTCGGTTTACAAATTCAGCAGTCCGATGATCACAACCTCCAGGTTTAGTTCGGTATTAGCATCCACCGAAAGGTCCAGCAGGTTGGACTCCACGTCAGCAGCGGTTACCGCTTCCAGCTCCCCCTCAAATTCCAGTCGCCCATCGGCATCGGTATCTTCATATGATGCAAAATGCAGCTCATAATCACCTTCTTCTATAAAATGAAGTTCAAAGTCCCCGTTAGTTTCTGCAACCACGGTACTGTTCACTGCATTTGCAAACCTTAGTCCTTCAGCATCGGCAGAGGTTTCAGATTCTGAATATGTTCCGGCCTCATAGGCATATACCAATACGGCATCTGCATCGGTAGTGCCAAAATCAGAAACATTTCCTGTGATAGTTCCGGTTTTAATACTGTTTACTGCTCTAATGCTGTTTGACAATCGACTGTTTGAGGCAAAGCTGTACTCTCCACTCTCATCAGTTACCACAGCCTTTCTAAGATCAAAATCCAGCACCACCTGGTTATCGTTGCTTTCGTGGATCTCAACATTATCACTTAGGTTTAGCTCATTAGAACCACTCACCAGGGCTTTCTTTTCTCCGCTTGTGGTTAGCACATAATTACCCGGAGCTTCTCCCGAAGCATCGGTATCATTGTCTAACACCAGGGCAATATCGCTAGTTGTTCCACTTTCCAGATTCAGGCTCCCCAATAATTCGGTTTGCCCGCTGTGCAGACTGCTCAGCTCGATAGTGGTTTTCTCAAAACCTTCAACGGCCTGTCCATTTATCATCACGCTGGATACAGTGACAAATACCCCCTGTACTTCTGCATTATCTACCGGAGAATCGGTTAAATACACCTGGGTTTCATAGGTTTGGGCATCCGGATCTCCAGGTCCAAGATCATCCTCATCATCCGAACACGAGACCAAAAGCCCCATTGATAACATTAAAATTCCTGTTTTAAATAAATACTTCAAATTCATAAATAGTTTAGTTTTATTGCCTTAAACGACAGATTTGGGTTACACATAATTCAGGTATTTATAGTTGATACCCGCAACTTGCCTTTAAAAACGGCCTTAGGCTAATGCTATTATTCAGTGCCTCTACTTTATAATCAGTTTAACAGGCTTTTGGAAAGTATTAAGAAATGGTGTTTTGGGCGTGCCCCTTCGGGTCGGGCTATCCGCGCTACACGGTAGCTGCTTCTATCCCTCACGCGGGCTGCGACTCCTTAGGAAGGAAGCAAAAAAAAGAAGCAGCCGTTTCACCGACTGCTTCCCCATTCAACTAAGCTATTAACCTAATTACTATCATTTACCTTTACCTGAAATTACAGTTTTACTATAGCGGTTACCATTAGCGGTAACATTGACAATATAAACCTGATTACTTCGCAGAGCAAAGTCTATTTGAATCTCAGTCACATCTCCTTTTGTAACTCCAGCTGCTTCATAGGCACGTAAAAACTGCCCCTTAAAGTCATAAATCTCAATTGTTGCATCTGCAGTGAATTCAAAGTCATACTCTATATTGAGCACATCGGTGAATGGTACTGGCCATGCATGGAAGCCATCTGTAGTTTCTGCTGATTGTGTATCAAGTGTTGAAGCAGTCTTATTAGGATTGCCTTTTTCTTCAGATATACATTTCTGCATTGCACTAAACCTCTTACTTAAAGTATAAACTCCCGGAACACTTACTGCACGTAAATCCTCTATTATTTCAGGATATTCACTGGTACATACATCGGCATGGGCAATTAGATAAAAACTGTCACTTACCTCAATATTCTCGATGGTATAACTGGTCACATAACCGATATCGCCTTTAGGATTCATGTTATACTGGCCGGGAGCCACAGTATAAGTATAATTTTTACCCTGTTTCTTATATTGCAGAGGTTCACATCCCACATAGAGGTGCACAGAGCTCAGAATATAATTATCATAGGCGGTAAAGATAACATCAATGGTACCATCACCATTATCCTCAAT
Source organism: Salegentibacter sp. (assembly GCF_036568425.1). Lineage (GTDB taxonomy): Bacteria > Bacteroidota > Bacteroidia > Flavobacteriales > Flavobacteriaceae > Salegentibacter. The sequence continues at coordinate 23,146 of NZ_DATCSO010000051.1, forward strand.
TTCCACTTCACCCACCGGCACTTCTCCACCAGTGATCTCACAATCTGATTCACCTGCATATAAATACAATACATCATCAGTTGCACTCTCATAATAATTTGTCCAGCCCCAACGACTATCATTTGGTATCAATTCAGGATATTCACTGAAACAGGTGGCATTGTCTCCGCCATAAGCAAAGGCAGTTTCACAGGTGATACATTCCTGAACAGTTACGGTAATACTCGCAATGCTGTAACAAACAGTATCATCATAAGTCAATTCACTGCGTACCCAGTAGATATTCTCTCCAAGGTCAGGAGTCACAATAGAACTACCAAGATCCATTCCCCCACCTTCGGCAGCGGTCATATTATCGTAGTATGATAGATTCCCACCATCAGGATTGCTCACATACATAGAAAGATCTATAGAATCTCCTACACAAATGAATTCCGGAGTGGTGGTGGTGATGTCTGGATTGTCATAAACAGTGATATCAAAAGAATCAATGGTATAACAAGTGGCATCCTCAGTGTTTTCACTACGTACCCAGTAAGTAGCTCCGGTTAAAGCTACATCCACATCCAAAGCCTGTTCAGCTGTTAATGCATTGGTCTCATTGATAGCATCTTCTTCTGTTGGATAGAAGGTGACATTGCCATCGGCAGTGGTCACTCCATCATTCAGATCGAAACTCTGATAACCGGTTGCTCCGTCCTCACAATCTTCAAGGTCGATCACTACAAGGTCTGGATTGTCATAAACAGTAACTGTAAAAGACTTAACTGTATGACAATTTTCATCCCCATCATCGTCATTATCAAGTCGAGCCCAAAATGTTGCAGGACTCTCAGTAAGCAAAACGTTCACATCCCCAGGATCACTAATTGCATTTTCAGGAATCATCGTATCGGTATATGACGTATAAAATGTCAAAGTACCTATATCCTCATTGCTGATTGCATCATTTAGATCAAATGAAACACCGCCGGTTTCTCCTTCTTCACAGGATTCAAGGTTGGTTACGTCAAAGTCAGGAATCTCATAAATAGTGACAATGACTTCTGCCCTAGGGCCCTCACAACCATCTACGGTACAACTAACCCAGAAGGAAGTTGTTTCGGTAATGGGATTTTCTGGGGTATATGAAGCTCCTGTATAAAGCAAGTTACCATCCATCTCGGCATCATACCATTTTACGGTTCCCTCACAACCGGTAGCATCAAGACTACCACTCCAGGGACCGCAATTTTCCACACCACTAACTTCAGGTGCTGACGGGGTAAGGTCTATATCCAATTGAATAACGTCTACAGGAAATTCTGATAATTCGGAGTTAACGGACTGCCCGGAGGCCCGGGTACGGACAAATAATGTACTTAATCTGGTACAATCATCTGAAACAGTACCGAACAAATCAGTTATATTAAACGCACCTTCAACCCATTGATTAATATCATATTGCCAAATCCCCTCTTCTATAGGTTCCTGGTCGTAAATAGGAAATGGAACCTCAGTTTCAAATAAGTTAGAGGTAGCATAAAAATCAACTCCTTCATTTACAGAAAGATATTCATATCCACCCCCAGATTCGGACCATTCGTATACTAAAACTGTAGGTTTGGCCCCACCGTTATTAAAAGCCACAGAGATTAGAATATCACCCAAAGTTCTACCACCGTGTACCCCATCACTTACAAACCCCCCAAAACCACTATCTATTCCGGTTCGCATTAAAGATGCCTGTAAAAATTCAAAATCTATATAACTATCTCCATTAGTAACCGCTCTGTCGGCAGCAAAAACGCACCAAACATCTTCATCCTCTGCAATCAAAGGAGTGGAAAAATCATCAACTCCATAATTAAAATGAACGGCAACATTCTGAATTTCATCCTTTGGTTGATTGTTTCCCGGGCCCCAGGTATAAGTGTTAGGGTCGTCGTTTACTTTGTTAGAACCTGTAAAAGTGGTATTATCTGTAGAGCCACCAGTTCCTAAATCGTCTTGTAAAAAAATGGTAAAAGGAAGGTTATTTTCACCATTCTCATAATAAGGTGCTAATCCGCTTCCGCTCTGAATAAAAATACCAGTAGCTGGGCCCACGTAATTTACATCTTTACTAAAAAACCAGTCGCCCACTTCGTAATCAGGGGTTCCTGCATAGGCATCACCATCTACACCAAAACCAATCTCCGGTGTTGAAATAGGAGCCGTTCCTACAATTACATTTTGGGAAAATCCCAGGATAGGGATAACGAACATACTGATTAGCATTATTTTTTTTAGGAACTTATCCATTTGCCAATACTGGAGTGATAAATAACTTTCAAGATGAAAATCATCAAATAGTGTAAAATCTTTCATAATTGAAATATTTTTAAGGTTAGTAATCTTCGGTTAAGAAGATCTTGGGCAGTAAATGATTAGAAAAAGAAATCTACATAGGGGGGATAACTATCTAAACCGCAAGATGCGGTTAGTTTAAAACCTTAAAGGTCTCCGGGGGGAGTGCGTAACTAGGCAGAAAATTTTAAAGAGCGAATTGGTAGGTTCAATCCATTAATAAAAAAATAAATTTAAATAAAAGCTCAATATAATTTCACCTGAAGTTAAATATTTTAAGCTAAAATACTCATTTACAGTGTTTTTTAAGGGTTTTCCCCTATTACCGAGATGTTAAAAATCAGGTTCTACAAGGCTTAGAAATAAAGAGAAGTTATGGTATAATGAAAGGCGAAAAAATAAGATCATGGATATTATAGATATCTCCAGCTCTGTTTCCTATTCGAAGCTTTAGAAAAAGAAAATCAGGCCATTATTAGGTATAATAAACCTGCCCGAATGTCCCCCCGGTACGGAGACGTATTAATGCCCCCTTTTTGAATACCAGAACCTTGCACACCGTATAAAAAGCTATGGGAATGAATCCCGCTGCACGAGCGGGACCTAATTTTATTCCATAAAAAAACCCTTCATCAAATGAATGATGAAGGGTTTAAAAGAAAGGCGGCGACATACTCTCCCACAAATAGCAGTACCATCTGCGCTAACGGGCTTAACTTCTCTGTTCGGAAAGGGAAGAGGTGAGCCCCGTTGCTATAACCACCTTAAGTCTTTAGTTATTAGTGATTTGAGATTAGTTAATGGGATAACCCAATTAACCAATAACCATTCACTACTAACCTGCGCCAGCGGCGCCAATAAGTTGACATAATTGGAAAGTAAAAATATAAGAAGACATATTTTGAGCAAAGGTCATTTTGAAGCTTTAGGTTGTTCCTCCCCGGTATTGCTACCGGGGAAGTGCACTAAGCTATACGGATTATTAGTATCACTCGGCTATGACATTACTGCCTTTACACCTGTGACCTATCAACGTGGTAGTCTCCCACGATCCTTAAAAGAAATCTCATCTTGTGGTGGGTTTCGCGCTTATATGCTTTCAGCGCTTATCCCTTCCCGACGTAGCTACCCAGCAGTGCTCCTGGCGGAACAACTGGTACACCAGAGGTCAGTCCAACTCGGTCCTCTCGTACTAGAGTCAGATCCACTCAAATTTCTAACGCCCACTGTAGATAGAGACCGAACTGTCTCACGACGTTCTGAACCCAGCTCGCGTGCCACTTTAATGGGCGAACAGCCCAACCCTTGGGACCTTCTCCAGCCCCAGGATGTGACGAGCCGACATCGAGGTGCCAAACCC
>NZ_DATCSO010000052.1:0-10786 GCF_036568425.1 Salegentibacter sp.
TGATTTCATAAACCTATAATAAATTGTATTTTTACCTTTTAAAAATTGAACGTAATTAATGGGTAAAATCATTGCTATTGCCAACCAGAAAGGCGGCGTGGGAAAAACCACAACTTCGGTGAACCTTGCGGCCTCACTTGGGGTACTTGAAAAGAAAGTTTTATTAATAGACGCCGACCCGCAGGCGAATGCTACCTCCGGACTCGGAATCGACGTGGAAGAAGTTGAGTTAGGCACCTATCAACTCCTGGAGCATTCTATTTCTCCGGAGGAGGCTATAATGCAAACCAATTCTCCCAATCTGGATATTATTCCTGCCCATATAGACCTGGTAGCGATAGAAATTGAACTTGTAGACCAGGAAAACAGGGAGTCTATGCTTAAAAAAGCCATTACTCCACTCAAGGAAAAATATGATTATATTCTTATCGATTGTGCTCCTTCCCTTGGTTTATTAACCCTGAATGCTTTAACTGCGGCAGATTCTGTGGTGATCCCAATCCAATGTGAATATTTTGCCCTGGAAGGTCTCGGGAAGCTACTGAACACCATAAAAAGCGTTCAAAAGATCCATAATAATAAACTGGATATTGAAGGTCTTCTGCTTACGATGTATGATTCCAGGTTGAGACTATCAAATCAGGTGGTAGAAGAGGTTCAGAAGCATTTTGGAGAAATGGTTTTTGATACAATCATTCAAAGGAATGTTCGTTTAAGTGAGGCCCCCAGTTACGGAGAAAGTATCATTAATTATGATGCGGGCAGTAAGGGAGCCAGCAATTATTTGAGTCTGGCACATGAAATTATAAAGAAAAACTCATAGAAAATGGCGAAAGCTACCAAGAAACAAGCTTTAGGAAGAGGACTTTCGGCGCTGCTGAAAGATCCGCAAAACGATATACAATCTGCAGAAGACAAGAACGCTGACAAACTGGTAGGCCATATTGTGGAACTTGAACTGGAGGCCATTGAGGTGAATCCATTTCAGCCACGAACCAGTTTTAATGAAGATTCTCTAAAGGAACTCGCTTCCTCCATCAATGAATTAGGAGTAATTCAACCGATTACTGTTAGAAAGCTGGATTTTAATAAATATCAGCTAGTATCGGGAGAACGCCGATTCAGAGCTTCCAAAATTGTTGGGTTAAAAACCATTCCGGCGTATATCCGGATCGCCAACGATCAGGAGTCTCTGGAAATGGCTTTGGTTGAAAATATACAGCGCCAGGATCTGGATCCTATTGAGATTTCGCTTTCCTATCAGCGACTAATCGATGAGATCAATCTCACCCAGGAACAACTTAGTGAGCGGGTTGGTAAAAACCGCTCTACCATTGCGAATTATCTTCGTTTATTGAAGCTTGATCCAATCATTCAAACAGGAATGCGGGACGGTTTCCTAAGTATGGGCCACGGCCGTGCACTTATCAATGTTGAAGATCCTCAGCAGCAGCTGGATATTTATGAAAAAATACTTCAGAAATCACTTTCGGTAAGAGAAACCGAACAATTGGTTCGTGAGATCAATACCGGAGGAAAAGAAAAGAGCCCTGCCAGGACTTCTACCAGCGTTCCTAAAACCTATAAAAAAGGAATTAAAGAATTTTCAGAATACCTGGGAACAAAAGTAGATGTGAAATTAACCAGGAAAGGAAGCGGGAAACTAAGCATTCCTTTTAAATCGGAAGAAGACTTCAATAGAATCAAAAAACTCATCCAGGGTGAAGATTAAACATCTTTTCACAGCAGTAATGCTGATTTTTTTTTCTTTCCAGGGATTCTCCCAGGATAGCTTGATGGTAGATACCCCGCCTGCCGGGGAACTGCCCGCAGCTAAAGAAGAAATTGAACGGGATTACAAAGCTTACGACGCTCTCGCTCCTTCACGTGCTGCTTTTTACTCGGCAATTTTACCGGGGCTGGGACAGGCCTACAATGGCAGCTATTGGAAAATCCCTATCGCCTACGGGGGACTTGGAATAGGGGTCTATTTTTACATCAACAACAATAAAGAGTTTAACAGGTATCGCGACGCCTATAAAGACAGACTGGCGGGAAGAGTTGATGAATTTACGGTTAATGGTCAGGAAAGAGTTAGCGATGATGGTTTAATAAGGGCCCAACGTTTTTACCGCCGCAACAAAGAAATTTCTATTCTGGTAATTGCCGGAATTTATGCACTGAATATCATTGATGCCAACGTAGAGGCCCACCTGCAACAATTTAATGTTAGCGAGGAGCTAACGCTTTTGCCAAATATGAATTTTAATAGATTTTCTGGAAAGACACAATACGGACTTTCCTTGAATTATAATTTTTGATTATGAAAATTGCGATTTTAGGCTATGGGAAAATGGGTAAAACAATTGAAGAAATTGCCCAGGATCGAGGTCATAAGATTACTTTAAAGGTAGATGAAGACATAGATAGTTACGATCTCACCAATCTTGACGCCGATGTAGCTATAGATTTTAGTGTTCCCAAAGCCGCTTTTAAAAATATCACCACCTGTTTCGAGTTGGGAATTCCTGTGGTAAGCGGGACTACGGGTTGGCTGGACCATTATGATAAAGCAGTTGAAGTTTGTGAAAAACATGATACTGCCTTTTTATATGCTTCCAATTTCAGCATAGGAGTTAATTTGTTTTTCGAACTCAATGAAAAACTGGCGGGAATGATGAAAAACCTGGAAGAATACTCCGTAGAGGTTGAAGAGATACATCACGTACAGAAACTTGATTCGCCAAGTGGCACTGCTATTAGCCTGGCCCAGCAAATTATTGCTAACAATCCTAAAAAGATCGCCTGGCAACTGGATCATGCAGAAGATGATGAGATTCCTATTTACGCCAAACGGGAGTCCAATGTACCGGGCACCCATACAGTTTCTTATAAATCTGAAATTGATTCAATAGAAATCAAGCATACGGCCCATTCAAGGCAGGGTTTTGCTAAAGGTGCGGTGATCGCAGCAGAATGGTTAAAAGGTAAAGAAGGTATCTACAGAATGAAGGATGTTCTATCCGAAATTTTAAAATAATGTAACAATTTAGGGCCTTATAGCTCTAATAAAGCAAAACATTTCATTTATGACCTTTACGCAATGGTTTTTGTTTTTCCTGCTCATACAGGTAATCCATTTCCTGGGAACCTGGAAATTATATAAAAAAGCAGGTAGGCAGCCCTGGGAAGCTGTAATTCCTGTTTATAATGCAGTGATCTTAATGAAAATAATCAACCGACCCTGGTGGTGGGTTATTCTGCTTTTCATCCCTATTGTGAACCTTATTATGTTCCCGGTAATTTGGGTGGAAACCATTAGAAGTTTTGGACGACATAGCACTACAGACACCTTTTTAGTTATCCTGACCCTGGGATTTTATATTTACTATGTTAATTATGCTACTGACGTAAAATATATTGAAGACCGTAGCCTGAAACCCAGGACAGAAATAGGTGAATGGGTGAGTTCTATTTTGTTCGCTGTAATTGCCGCTACCATTGTGCATTCTTATATAATGCAGCCCTTTACTATCCCTACCTCTTCCCTAGAAAAAACCTTGCTGGTAGGAGATTTTCTGTTTGTAAGCAAATTTCATTACGGGGCTCGCTTACCACAAACAGCGATAGCATTTCCAATGGTGCACGATACTATCCCGGTACTTGGAGTAAAGTCGTATCTCAATAAACCACAGATTCCTTATACCCGTTTGCCCGGTTTTCAGGAGATTAAGCGGAATGATATTGTAGTCTTCAACTGGCCGGTAGATACCGTTAAACAATTTTTTGATCGTTCGGGGGAGCGTTATGATAAACCGATAGATAAAAAATCCAATTATGTGAAACGAGCGGTTGGGATTCCCGGGGATTCCCTGCGCATAGTAAATGGAGAACTGTACGTCAACAATGAAATCCTTCAATTACCCGAGCGTGCAAGAACCCAGTTTTCGTATGCAGGAAAAACCAATGGTCAGGGTTTTGATCCCAGATTCCTATATGAGGAGTATGATATCACCGATGGCTTTTATTACAATCCCAACAACAACGAATTTTTCTTCAGAGCGCTAACAGAGAAAACCTATAACCGCCTTCGGAATCATCCCAATGTAGATTTTATCCAGCGGTATATTGACAGCTCCAGCACAGCCTCAAAAGGGATATTCCCTAATAACGGAAAATTACCCTGGAACAACGATAATTTTGGACCGGTCTATATTCCGAAAAAAGGAGACAAGGTAGAGTTAACGGCAGAGTCTGCGCCTTTCTACAGGCAAATAATTGAAACCTACGAAGGTTTGGAAATGGGCGAACCAAAAAGCCTAAGCCTCAACGGAACTCAGGTTCTGATTAATGGAAAACCAACAGATTCCTACACCTTTAAGCAGGATTATTACTGGATGATGGGAGACAATCGTCATAACAGTGAAGATAGCCGTTCCTGGGGTTATGTACCGGAGAACCATGTGGTAGGCAAACCTGTATTTATCTGGATGAGTTGGGATGCCAATGCCAACGGAATAATGAATAAAATACGTTGGGATCGGGTTTTTACTACAGTAAAAGGTGATGGAACGCCGGTTTCTTACCTTCCATATTTCCTTATCCTCCTGGTAATAATCTTTGCTTTTAATTACTTTAAAAAACGAAGAGAAAATTCTTAAAATGAAGGATGTTTTATTACACCCTGCCTATTTCGGGCCCATTTCACAATTTGTAGCATTAGCAAAAGCTGAAAAGGTGGTTTTTGAGAACGAAGATAATTACCAGAAGCAAACTTTCAGGAACCGGATGTACATCTACGATTCCAACGGAAAATTGCTGCTCAATATCCCCATTAAACATCGCTCAGCTATTACAGGTGAACCCAAAATGGCAGGGAAACATCAGCTTTATAAAGAAGTACGCATAGAGAATGAATTCGAGTGGCAGAAACAGCACTGGCGCGCTTTAAAATCTTCCTACCAAACCTCCCCTTTCTTTGAGTTTTATGAAGATGAATTGCATCCACTCTATCACAAACACTTCAAATTCCTCATGGATTTCAATTATGCCTGCCTGGAGTTTATTACCGAATCTATTCAGCTGGAACCTGACATCAGCAAAACTTCAGAATATATCAGGACCCCTGATGATATAATTGATTTACGTTCATTGATAAAGGCAAAACAGAAAACTGAATTTCAACATACCCCTTATACCCAGGTATTTGAAAATAAACACGGTTTTATCCCAAATTTAAGCATCCTGGATTTACTCTTTAATGAAGGGCCTAACAGCCTACAATACCTGGAAAATCAGGATTTTAGAGCTGAAGCCTGGTTATAATCGGGTAATGATCTGAAAACTTTACTTTAAAACGTTCATACGACTGAACCTCTATGGAATTTTCGATGAGTAAAAAATCTATTCTAAGCGGGAAGTAACTCAGCTTAAAGGTCTCCCCAAATCCCGATCCTGCTTCAAGAAAAGCATCCTGAAAACGTTTCTCAGCTTTTATTTTCTCATAAATATAGGAAAAGACAGTATTATTAAAATCTCCTACAATAAGGGTTTTAAAAGGTGATTTATTTACTTCCTCCATCAACATTTCGGCCTGGTCCTGCTGCATTGCAAATCCGGCTCCTATTCTGCCAAAGAGTTTTCTGGAATCTTCTTTCTGAAGTTCATCAATTTCAGGTTTAATATTCAGGGACTGGAAATGAACATTAAAAACACGAATAGTATCCTGTTTCACCACGACATCTACATAAGTGGCATTATTGTTCCCCTGCTGTGGAAAATCGAGAGAATACTTATTAATGATTGGGTATTTTGAAAAAATCGCAGAGCCAAACTCATCATTTTTATTTTTCAGCTTGATATAATGATGCGGATAATCGCGACGTATTCCTGAAGCGCCAATATAGTATTCCTGCATTGCCAGGATATCGGGCGATTGTTTATTTACAAAGCCAGTAATCTTTCCGGGAATATCAAAATCATCAACCCAGTTATAGGCATTGAACATGCGCACATTATAGCTCATCACCGATAGCTGATTATCGTCCTGCTGATTTTCCTCAGTAGAAAACTGATATAATCCGGTAACATAATTGAACCCCAAAAGCAGCACAATTAGGGAAAGGAGAAACTGTCTTTTTAATCGAATTAGCCAGTAAACAAAAAATACAAGGTTTAGTATGATTAACACCGGTACTCCGAGACTAAGAACCGAAAGCAACGGAAAAGATTTTGGCGGAATAAAGGCCAGCAAATACGACAATAACAAAGCAGTGGCCGCCAGGGAGTTTAATAGAAAAACAATTTTATCTAAAAACCCGAGTTTTTTCATCAGTCTTCTTTTCCGGCTTTAAACAAAAAGTCTTTCTCTTCTTTGCTAAGGCTGTCATACCCACTTTTGCTTATCTTATCGAGTATATTATCAATACGTTTTTGTTTCTCGTTCTTGTTCATCCTCGTAGCCGAAGTGCTGCGTTTCCTGGTAGCTGAATTATCTTTTCCCTTACGATAAACGGTTTTCATCTTAGCCTTTTTGGGAGAAGATGAAAACATAGAGGCAAAAGAATCCATGATCTTTTCAAACCAGGCACCAATATCATTTCCTTTCTGAAGCTGGGTAGTATAAAAATAACCGAGCAAAGCCCCGCCCAGATGCGCCAGGTGTCCACCGGCATTACCCATAGGAATTTGAATAACATCAAGCAAAACCAGGAAGGCTGCTATATACCAAAATTTTATGCTGCCAATAAGCATCAATCTTACCCGCATATTAGGAATATAGGTAGCAATCCCAACCAAAACGGCCATAACTCCCGCTGAAGCTCCCATAAGATAAGATCTTCCCGTAGCTGCGAATGCAGGAAAAAGATTATAGCTAAGCATATATACCAATGCTCCCAGAATTACCCCCAGAAAGAAATAATTTAAAAGCCTTTTGGGAGAAAAATAATTCAGGAAATAGATTCCGGAGAAATAAAGAATGAGCATATTGGAAAGAATATGCCATATCCCACTATGTAAAAAGGCATAGGTAATAATACTCCAGGGTTTAAAAATAAACTCTCCGGGTTCTTTGGGAAATACTAACCATTCCATAAAAAAGTTGGAAGGAAACTGAAACAGGAAAGCAATAGTCCTAAAAAGGTACATCAACACAAACAGCAGTACATTTATAGCGATAAGCTTTTCAACTACCGTGGCGGTTTGCAGTTTATATTTAAATTTATCTAAAGCTTTCATTAATCCCAACGATTTTGATTAAACTGGTTCTTCTTCCAGTACCACATCATTATAAACCCGAAAAGGGCTCCACCTACATGGGCAAAATGTGCAATTCCTCCGCCGAATATCGAATATCCGGTAAAACCGGAGAAAAGGTCTATCCCAATTAATGCCGGAATAAAATACTTTGCTTTAATCGGTACCGGCACAAAGAGTAAAAACAACTGCACATTTGGGAACATCATCCCAAAAGCGACGAGAATGCCGTAAATAGCTCCTGAAGCTCCCACCGCCGGCGTATTAAAGCTCACATAAAGATCTTGCAGCGTTTCTTTGGAAACCGATTCCAGGATGGCAGTAGAATACTCCCCGGTTTTCAACATATTTTCTACTTCCCCCATCGTCATTCCGGCATCAAGTAGCGCATTATAGCCGGTCTGATATTCAAAGTAATTCACTAAGGTATGCAATAAAGCGGCTCCCAGCCCGGCTGAAAAGTAAAAGAACAGAAATTTTTTCTGCCCCAGCATTTGCTCAATAGGTCCGCCAAAAGCCCATAGTGCATACATATTAAACAGAATATGAGTGAGCCCGCCGTGCATAAACATATGAGACAGCACCTGCCAGATCCTGAAATTTTCATTTTCAACAAACCATAAGGAGAATAGTTGATAGGCATAATTTCCTAAGAACTGACTCCCAATAAAGAAGATTATATTAATTATTAAAAGGACCTTAACCGTCTCTGTAATTCTTCCCATTTACATAAATTTTTTATCCAGTTCGTCTACTGTAAGGGTTATAAAAACCGATCTGTTCGAGGGGCTCAGACTCGGTTCCTTACAGGCAAACAAACGGTTAACGATATGTTGTTGCTCGGTATTGTTCAACAGCATCCCTGATTTCACCGCCATTCCTTTAGCCAGCGATCTTGCCAGTAAATCGGTTTGAGAAAAGCCATTGTTGGGCACTTCATTTTCCAAATCTGAAAACAGTTGCTCCAGCAACATCTCTACTTCGCTCTCAGAAATTAAAGTAGGTATCCCCGATATTTCTACGGAATCTCTTTCCAAGGAGGAAAATACAAATCCGGTTTGTTCCAGCGATTCTTTTATTTCCCCGAGCATTTCCATCTCGTGGGAAGAAAACTGAAGCCTCAGCGGAAATAATAATTGCTGGCTCACCGCTGCCGAAACCGTAATGTTTTTCAGCAATTCTTCATAGAGTATTCTGGTATGCGCCCGATGCTGGTCTATAACCAGAATACCACTTTTTAGGGTGCTTACGATATATTTTTTCTGAAGCTGAAAGGTGGATTTTTCCGGTTCTGATTCAGAAGAATCAAATAAACTCCCAGTAACTTCTTCACTTTCAAATTCGATATGCCTTACCTCCTCTTTTTCTATGGGCTCATCCTGCATTCCAGAATACAAACTTTCCCACTTTCCTGCCGGCTCTTTTCTGAAGGTTCCGGGCTTACTCCTCCCGGAGCTATTTTCCTGCCTGAAAGGATTAAAATCCCGGTCTACTTCCACCCCGGGGACGCTAGCTTCCCTGTTCTTATAATCGTAAGGCGTATCTAAGTTGGCATCCCTTTCAAAATCGAGTACCGGTGCTACATTAAACTGGCCAAGGCTGTGTTTAATAGCACTCCTCAAGATTGCATAAAGTGCATGTTCATCATCAAATTTGATCTCCGTCTTGGTAGGATGTATATTAATATCAATACTTCGTGGGTCCACTTTCAGGTATAGAAAATAACCAGGATAAGACTTCTCCTTCAGTAAACCATCAAAAGCGGCGGTTACCGCATGATTGAGGTAAGGACTTTTGATAAAGCGGTTATTTACAAAGAAGAACTGCTCTCCCCTGCTTTTCTTGGCAAACTCAGGTTTACTAACAAAACCTGAAATCTCTACGAGCTCGGTTTCCTCGTTAACGGGGACAAGTTTTTCATTGGTTTTACCTCCGAATATATTGGTTATTCGTTGTCTGAAATTGGTTTCGGGCAACTGAAACAATTCGCTGCCATTATGAAAAAGGTCAAAACTTATTTGTGGATGAGCAAGAGCCACCCGTTGAAATTCATCAATAATATGCCGGGTTTCCACCGCATCAGATTTCAGGAAATTGCGGCGGGCCGGAATATTATAAAACAGGTTTTTCACGCTTATGGAAGTTCCCTGGGGAGTCACACAAGCTTCCTGAGAGCTCACTTCACTACCCTCAATTTTAATAATGGTACCTACTTCACTTTCTTCATCTTTGGTCTTTAATTCTACGTGGGCAATAGCTGCAATAGAAGCCAGGGCCTCACCTCTAAAACCCTTTGTGGTAAGACTAAATAGATCTTCAGCTGATTTTATTTTGGAGGTGGCGTGGCGTTCAAAGCTCATCCTCGCATCGGTAAGGCTCATTCCAATCCCGTTATCCACGACCTGGATCTGGGTTTTTCCAGCATCCTTGATTACCACCTGAATTCTCGTAGCCTGTGCATCTATAGCATTTTCAAGCAGTTCTTTAATTACAGAAGCTGGTCTTTGCACTACCTCCCCGGCCGCAATCTGGTTAGCTACATGGTCTGGTAAAAGTTGAATTACATCACTCATTAGCGAGCATTCGAAAAGATGGACAAATCAAAATCTATTATCCACAGGAAGATAAGCAGCAGGATTGCAATGATGATCAAAACCCGGGTATTAATTTCACGGTTCCCGCGGTTACGGCTGGATTTACGCGCATCGGCCCAATGAGAACCAAAATCTATGGCGTTGGTGGTTTCTTTATATTTATGAAATTTAGAATCAAACTTATAAATATTACCGGTGTCCTTGCCTTTATAATAACGGGGAGTGTAATTATAACGGGTATTCTTTTTTATTTTATTTAGTCCAATCTTCAAAACAGGCTGCTTTATATATAAAAATCAAATTTACTCAAAAAGCTACGAAATTCCGAAGCTCAGTGTCTTAAAGATTATCACAATAATAGTGCCGACCCAGGTTCAGGTTTGGTATCGAAAATAAAACATCAGAACCTTGAGTCCTTGCGAAGTTGTGCCATCTTGATAGCCGCAATAGCAGCTTCGGTACCTTTATTCCCGTGTTTTCCCCCGCTACGGTCTATAGACTGCTGCATATTATCATCGGTAAGTACGCAAAAAATTATGGGAGTATCATTTTGTACATTAAGGTCTTTAATCCCTTGTGTGACACCCTGGCATACGAAATCAAAATGTTTTGTTTCCCCCTGAATTACACTACCAATGGCGATAATGGCGTCCAGCATATCGAAGCTTTCCTGCATTTTTTTGCAGCCGTAAACCAGTTCAAAACTCCCGGGTACATTCCAGCGGGCAATCTTCTTGGGGTCTACCCCATTCTCAATTAGCGCCTGGTATGCCCCGTCATAGAGGGCTTCGGTAATATTATCATTCCATTCTGAAACAACAATCCCAAACCGGAAGTCTTCCGCGTTTGGGATTGTGTCTTTATCGTAAGTTGAAAGATTCTTTCCTTCAGTAGCCATATAATTAGTTATTAGCCTGAGCCTGTCCTAAATACAC
>NZ_DATCSO010000053.1:0-3091 GCF_036568425.1 Salegentibacter sp.
CTAATGTGACTGGCAGCTATATTTTCAGATTGCTCCAAATCGGCGATACTACGGGAGACCTTTAAAATACGATCATAAGCCCTTGCAGAAAGATTGAGCCGTTCCATAGCTGTTTTTAGAAGTTGTTTAGATGCTTCATCCTTGAACCGGCTTTAAATGGTGAGGATTTCCACGTAAATAACTTTTGTTGCCTTATGATGCAATTATTACTAAAAATAGTAAATAGCTAATTTTTTATAAATTTTGCGGGATGATTTTCTAAATATTTGCTTAAGAATCATATAGCTTTTTTGTAATTTTAAGTAAGCAGTTTCTTTGTAGAAAAAAGAATGATGAGTAGGATAAAACAAAGGACTACACGCGAATGAATAGCAAGTCCTGGTGTTGACAAAAACTAAATAGCACAAGAATTATTTTAAATAAAAACATCATGGATATTCACAACAGAAAAAGAAGGTCTGTTATAAAAAAATGGATAGAAGTAGCCATTTTTTTGATAATGGGGCTAAGCACATTGATTTTTTCCTGTACAAGGAGAAACCTGATTTCAGAGGATTCGTACCAATCAATTCCAAAGGATGAGATGGTGGATAGCTCGCGCACAATCCAAGCGGAACCCGGTACCCCAGAAGGAGTACTGCTTATGCAGGCGCAGGCGCTTTTCGGCAAACTTCCAGCCAGCATGCCCGGTAGTGAGGATGACACTCCTGCTTTGATAGCGCTTGGAAAAAAGCTATATTTTGAGAAAGCTATTTCCATCAATAAAACGCAATCCTGCAACTCCTGCCATCCTATTGACAATAAAGGCGCGGGTGCAGACCATTTTAAGACAGGCAAGGGTGCATTAGGAAAATTTGGTCCCCGTAACGATCCATCAACCTTGAATGCCGGTTACCAGATTGCCCAGTTCTGGGACGGACGTGCGGCCACTCTGGAAGATCAGGCAAAGGGACCTCCACTCGCCCATGTTGAAATGGCCATGCCTAATGGCGAAGCGGTGGCCGAACGGCTAAAAGCTATAGAACATTATCCCGATGAATTCAAAAAGGCCTTTCCTAACGAAAAAGATCCCGTAACTTTCGACAACTTTGCCAAAGCGGTCGCTGCCTTTGAGCGAACATTGATTAGCCGGGGTAGGTTCGACAGGTTCATCGATGGTGACATACAAGCCCTTACTGGAAGAGAAATGGAAGGGATGCGTAGCTTTATAAGTGTGGGGTGCGTGCAGTGCCACAGTGGCCCCAACCTGGGGGGAATGACCTATCAAAAATTGGGTGTATTCCATGATTACACCAACACCGAAGATGTTGGACGCTTTGAGGTCACAAACGAGGAAAGTGATAAATATGTATTCAAGGTTCCCATGCTACGCAATGTCACCTTAACTGCTCCCTATTTCCATGACGGGGAGGTAAGTAACCTGGCTGAGGCAATAGATAAGATGGCCCACATGCAGTTAAATAAGAAACTGACGGACAAAGAAATCAATCATATCCTCAGGTTTTTAACTACCCTGGCCGATGAAGATCGTACTACAGCGGAGCCAATTGAGGTAAAAGCATCTGCCGCCGCCTGGGAACCACCGTTAATGAAAGATATTCCGCAGGGAGAAGAAGGAGATCTAATTCGCTACGGTGCCCTTCTTTTAAGCGATACATATGCGCAACTAGGTGCTGGCGCAAAGGATAAGAACATGCATTTTTCCGGAAATACTCTGAACTGCACGAGCTGCCATCAAAATAAGGGTACTAAACGATTCGGACTCCCATGGATGGGGGTTAGCCAGAGATACCCACGCTATAGAGGTCGCGAAGATAAAGTTTCGGGACTTGAGGAGCGCATCAATGGCTGTTTCATACGTAGCATGAACGGCAAGCCTCTTCCTGAGGACAGCAAAGAAATGAAGGCGATGATCGCCCACCTCAACTGGTTATCAAAAGACATGCCCGAGGATGTTTATGGCCAGGGAACACCCCAATTTGAAAATCCGAACCGAAAGGCTGACGTGAAAAATGGCGAAGTGATGTACAAGCATTACTGCATGTCATGTCATGGCAAAAATGGGGAGGGCTACCAATCCATGTCTTCTGGTATTGCGGGTAGTCATGTGGTTCCACCACTTTGGGGACCAAACAGCTATAACAACGGAGCAGGTATGAACCGGTTGCTGACCAACGCGGCCTTTGTTCACAGCAACATGCCGCTGGGAACGCGGTGGAATCGGCCGGCAATCACCAATGAAGATACCTACGACATCAGCGCCTATCTCAGCTCCAAAGATCGGCCGCAGATGAGCGGGCTGGAAGAGGACTATCCGAAACTAGAGAAAAAACCAGTGGACAGCCCATATCCTCCCTATCCAGATAAATTTTCACAGGAACAGCATACATACGGACCTTTCCAGCCCATAAAAGATGCACAGAAAAAGGAATAAGCAAAGGAGAGGTTGCTACGGAAGCATTATCGTATCAACCTCCTCCCGTCATCCCAGTGGGATATGCCTGATCCAAAAATTAAATGCCCGCCCACATATTTACAATATTCAAAGAATTTCCTAAACTAACGGAAAGCGGGGAATTTATGGTAAACTGCTTAGGATCATTCAGGCCAATTACCAACGCAGCTATTTTTCGATCAGTTTATGAGCACCCCATTGTTTATCATTAAACCAATAGCCGCCACGATGGCTCACAAAGTCATAATATTAAAAGTATAATTAAGCCCATCGAGTACAATCTGGCTAATGGTAAGGCTACCAACTTAGTTGCTTCTTTTAAATCAAGTTTAATGGATTTAGAACTTATAAGGGCATCAATAGATATTTCTGAAGCACTCGTACTATTTGAAGAGCTTTTAGGCTGCTCGATATCATTACGGGTTTTACCTTTACAACCAATTAGTAGGACAAGCAGGAGCGATAAGAATTTTAGAAAACATTAACCCAACCAACCGTCCCGGTCAAGACTTCTATATTGAATCGCTTCGCTAATGTGACTGGCAGCTATATTTTCAGATTGCTCCAAATCGGCGATACTACGGGAGACCTTTAAAATACGATCATAAGCCCTTGCAGAAAGATTGAGCCGTTCCA
>NZ_DATCSO010000054.1:0-3454 GCF_036568425.1 Salegentibacter sp.
ATGAACGGAAATTACGTTTCTTGGTTTTGCGGTCTCTGTATGCATAAAGCATAGCTTTCTCTACCGCGTTTTTGGCAACTGTCCAAACGTTTTTACGACGTCCGAAGTAACCTTTTGCTTGCTTAAGAACCTTTTTTCTTCGGGCTCTCTTCGCAACTGAATTTACTGATCTTGGCATATTTTAAATTTTTTTGTAGCAGGCGGCCTGTAATGACACTTTATTAAAACCGTTTAGGGTTTTGCCCAACTCCAGGGTTTTTAAATTGTTTAAACCGTTAAAGGCTTATATTACTTTAAACGTAACATAAGTTTAACATTGTCCTTGTCAGCATCATGTACCAAAGTACTATGCGTTAAGGCTAGCTTACGTTTTTTAGACTTCTTTGTTAAGATGTGGCTTTTAAACGCATGCTTTCTTTTAATCTTACCGGTACCTGTAAGCTTGAAACGCTTCTTGGCACTGGATTTTGTTTTCATTTTAGGCATGTTCTCTTCTTTTGTAATTAACTCTCTTATTCTTATTTCGTCTTTCTGGGCGCAAGGAACATTGTCATCCTTTTGCCTTCCAGTTTGGGCATTTGCTCTACCTTACCTAACTCCTCAAGGTCCTGGGCTAATCTAAGCAACAGGATTTCACCTTTATCTTTAAATACAATAGATCTTCCTTTAAAGAACACAAATGCTTTAAGTTTAGCTCCATCCTTCAGGAATTTCTCAGCATTACGTTTTTTGAACTCATAATCGTGATCATCGGTATTGGGCCCAAAACGGATCTCCTTTACCACTACCTGACTTGCTTTGGCCTTTAAGGCTTTCTCGCGTTTTTTCTGTTCATAGAGAAATTTTTTGTAGTCCATTACCTTAACCACAGGGGGCTTGGCGTTTGGGGAAATCTCTACCAGATCCAGACCTTGCTCATCGGCAATTTCCAGAGCTTTCTGTATTGGATAAACTCCCATTTCTACATTATCGCCTACAAGGCGCACTTCATCAGACCTGATCTTTTTATTGATCCGGTGTTGATCTTCTTTAATTTCTCTTAGCGGTCGCTTTGATCTTTTTCTACGTATTGCTATGGCTTATCGTATTTTAATTAAACTTCAAACGTCTTTAACGTTTCTCTTATTTCTTTATTTATTATTTCGGCAAAGGCTTCAGGGGTCATTGTTCCCAGGTCGCCTTCCCCGCGTTTTCGTACAGAAACTGTACCATCTTTCTCCTCTTGTTCTCCTACAATCAACATGTAAGGGAATTTGTTTACTTCTGCCTCACGAATTTTCTTCCCAACGGTTTCATTTCGGTTATCGGCCAGGGCGCGAATTTCGTGATTTTCTAGCAAAGTTAAAACTTTTTGTGAGTATTTTTCATACTTCTCGCTGAGTGAGAGAATGATAGCCTGCTCAGGCATTAACCACAGTGGGAAGTTCCCGGCAGTATGCTCCAAAAGGATAGCGATAAATCTCTCCATGCTGCCAAATGGTGCACGATGTATCATTACTGGACGGTGTGACTCATTGTCACTGCCTTTATAGGTAAGGTCGAATCGTTCTGGCAGGTTGTAATCAACCTGAATGGTGCCCAGCTGCCAGCTTCTGCCAAGGGCATCTTTAACCATGAAGTCCAGTTTCGGGCCATAAAAAGCAGCTTCTCCTTTCTCAATTACATAATTCAGGCCTTTTTCTTTTGCTGCATTAATAATGGCAGTTTCGGCTTTTTCCCAAACATCATCACTGCCTATATATTTTTCTTTGTTTTCAGGATCTCTGAGAGAAACCTGTGCGGTAAAGTTCTCAAAACCTAAGGAATCGAAAACATATAAGGTGAGGTCTATAACCTTTTTGAATTCTGAATCTAATTGATCAGGAGTACAGAAAATATGGGCATCATCCTGGGTAAAGCCTCTAACCCGGGTTAATCCATGCAATTCTCCGCTTTGTTCATAACGATATACCGTTCCAAACTCTGCAAACCTCTTCGGAAGGTCACGATAGCTCCAGGCAGAAGCATTGTAGATCTCACAGTGATGAGGACAATTCATTGGTTTTAAAAGAAATTCTTCGCCTTCATTAGGGGTGTGGATTGGTTGAAAACTATCTTCTCCGTATTTGGCGTAATGTCCTGAAGTGACATAAAGCTCTTTTTGACCAATATGTGGGCTCACCACCATTTCGTATCCTGCTTTTTTCTGTGCCTTTTTCAGAAAATTCTCCAGCCGTTCTCTTAAAGCTGCACCTTTAGGTAGCCATAATGGCAATCCCTGGCCAACCTTCTGAGAAAATGTGAAAAGTTCGAGTTCTTTCCCTAATTTCCGGTGATCCCTTTTTTTCGCCTCTTCCAGGAGCTCGAGGTATTCTTTTAATTCTTTTTGTTTCGGAAATGAAATTCCATAAACCCTGGTAAGCTGAGGATTTTTTTCATCTCCACGCCAGTAAGCACCTGCAACACTCATTAGCTTTACTGCCTTAATAAATCCGGTATTGGGAAGATGGCCTCCACGGCATAAATCGGTGAAATTGGAATGATCGCAGAAAGTGATCTCTCCGTCTTCCAGATTCTCTATAAGTTCAACCTTAAATGGGTTGTTTTGGTTTTTATAATATTCAAGAGCTTCAGCCTTGGAAACTTCACGCATTTTAAAGTCGTGTTTTTCACGGGCGATTTCCAGCATTCGGTTTTCGATCTTTTTAAAATCGTTTTCCGATAGCTTATCTTCTCCGAAATCTACATCGTAGTAAAAGCCATTTTCTATAGCAGGGCCTATAGTTAACTTGGCTCCGGGGTAAAGTTCCTCAATGGCTTGAGCCATAACGTGAGAAGTAGAATGCCAGAATGCCTTTTTACCTTCATCATCTTTCCAGGTATAAAGAACAAGATCGCCATCTTCCTTAAGAGGAGTGGAGGTTTCAACTGTTTCTCCTTTATATTTAGCTGAAATAACATTTCGGGCAAGGCCTTCGCTTATGCTTTTAGCTACATCCATAGGGGTGGTTCCCTTTTCAAATTCCTTAATACTGCCGTCTGGCAAACTTACCTGAATCATTCTCTTGAGTTCTCTACTGATTAATGCGCAAAGATAACAGGTTGACTTTGGTTGCGCAATACTGCATGAATATAAAAATAACCTAAAAAGATAAACTTTTCTTTGTCCTTAATATATATACTTAAAATCCAAAATTTAATTAATAGAATGTCTTTTTGGTTTTCTTCTAAAAAAAAATGAGATATATAAAGACTTAAGAAAGAAGACTTCCGAAGCGAGCTTTAAGATTTCTTTAAAAAACTTTTGTTTTTTACTTGCGGGGCTAAAAAAGCCCTGTATATTTGCAGCCGCTTACGAGGATAACGGGAGTTATGGAGTAGGCGTTAGTTCTTTTAAAACGTGGATTTGGAGGGAGTTTTGCAGGCTTTTTCAGGGGCAGAAAAAAATTAATTTTTTTTTCTTGTCAGAAAGAAA
>NZ_DATCSO010000055.1:0-18800 GCF_036568425.1 Salegentibacter sp.
TTTCAAATTAGATAAAATTATGAATTGTGAGTCTAAAGAAATATGTATCTTTAATTTGCAAATGTATGTAAAATTGTAACACAATTGAATGAGTTTGAAGGAAATTGATTTACACCAACAGCTAAAGAAGTACTTTGGATTCAGCCAATTCAAAGGGCTTCAGGAAGAGGTGATTACCAGTATTGTTAAAGGTAACAATACCTTTGTAGTAATGCCTACCGGAGGAGGGAAATCCCTATGTTACCAACTCCCTGCGTTGATAGAAGAAGGAACGGCAATTGTGGTTTCGCCCCTTATCGCTTTAATGAAAAACCAGGTAGATGCCATCCGCGGAATTTCCTCGGAACATGGCGTTGCCCATGTTTTAAACTCCTCCCTGAACAAAACTGAAGTTAGGCAGGTAAAAGAAGATATCGCCAACGGGGTGACTAAATTATTATATGTCGCTCCGGAATCGCTTACTAAAGAAGACCATGTTGATTTTCTCAAAAAGCAGAAGATCTCCTTTATGGCCATAGATGAAGCTCACTGTATTAGTGAGTGGGGACACGATTTCAGACCGGAATACCGTAACCTCAGGCAGATAATTCAGCGAATAGGAGATGACATTCCTATAATTGCACTTACCGCCACTGCAACACCAAAGGTACAGGAGGACATTCTTAAAAACCTGGGTATCCCTGATGCCAAAGCTTTTAAAGCGAGTTTTAACAGGCCTAACCTGTATTATGAAGTAAGGCCGAAGACCAAAAATGTTAATTCTGATATCATTCGTTTTGTTAAACAAAATGAAGGCAAATCCGGGATTATTTATTGTTTAAGTCGAAAGAAGGTGGAAGAACTGGCCCAGACCCTTCAGGTAAATGGAATTAAGGCCGTGCCTTACCATGCCGGGCTGGATGCCAAAACCCGTTCCAGGCATCAGGATATGTTCCTTATGGAAGATATAGATGTGGTAGTGGCTACCATCGCTTTTGGAATGGGAATAGATAAACCCGATGTACGTTTTGTTATACACCACGACATTCCCAAGAGTATTGAAAGTTATTATCAGGAAACCGGGAGGGCCGGTCGTGACGGAGGAGAAGGGCATTGCCTGGCATTCTATTCTTATAAGGATATCGA
This sequence comes from Salegentibacter sp., assembly GCF_036568425.1. GTDB lineage: Bacteria > Bacteroidota > Bacteroidia > Flavobacteriales > Flavobacteriaceae > Salegentibacter. Next base: position 1,126 of record NZ_DATCSO010000055.1, read on the forward strand.
GAAGCTTGAGAAATTTATGAGTGGGAAACCTGTAGCCGAACAGGAAATAGGGCATGCCCTGTTACAGGAGGTGGTAGCTTATGCTGAGACTTCGGTCTCCAGAAGAAAATTTATCCTTCATTATTTTGGGGAAGAATTTGATGGAGAAACCGGCGAAGGGGCTTCCATGGACGATAATGTTAGATATCCCAAGAAAAAACACGAGGCGAAGGAAGAGGTGGAACTTTTGCTTAAAACAGTGAAAGAGACCAAAGAATTATACAAGGCTAAAGAAGTAGTTAAAACTCTTATCGGCAAATCCAATGCGGTAATCTTATCGCATAAAACAAACGAAAATCCACTCTTCGGAAAGGGCAAAAGCCGTGACGGGAAATACTGGATGGCACTCATAAGGCAGGTATTGGTAGCAGGTTTTCTCAAGAAGGATATCGAAACATACGGAGTTATAAAACTAACCGATAAAGGCCGGGAATACCTCCAAAATCCTCAGTCTTTTATGATGACTGATGACCATATTTTTGATAAAACTACAGAAGGGGTTACTGTTAACGCTCAATCCAACGGGGGAGGGGTAGATAAAACCCTGGTTAAAATGCTCAAGGATCTTCGTAAGAAAGTCGCAAAGAAACTTGAAGTTCCGCCTTTTGTTGTATTTCAGGACCCTTCGATTGAGGATATGGCTTTGAAATATCCAGTCACCATGGAGGAGCTAAATAATATTTATGGGGTAGGTGAAGGCAAGGCTAAAAAGTACGGGAAGGAATTCGTAGCCCTCATCGGAAAGTATGTAGAGGAGAATGATATCATCAGGCCTGATGATCTGGTGGTAAAATCTACCGGCGCCAACTCGGCCCTTAAACTTTATATAATTCAAAATGTCGACAGGAAACTACCTCTAGATGATATAGCATCAGCTAAGGGTATGACAATGCCTGAATTTATTAAGGAGATGGAAGCCATAGTTTATAGCGGCACCAAACTTAATATCAATTACTGGGTAGATGATATCCTGGATGAAGATCAGCAGGAAGAATTACATGAGTACTTTATCGATGCTGAAACAGACAAAATTGATGCTGCGATAGAAGAATTTGAAGGAGAGTATGATGATGAAGAACTACGTCTCTATAGGATAAAATTTATTAGTGAGGTGGCAAATTAAAACCTGAGTTTCAGGATATAAAAAATGCGTAGTAGAATTTAAAAAATTCGGCTACGCATTTAATTTTTTTATACTTATTTCCCACCGTTATTCTGAAGATCAAAAATACATTGATCATCAAGACCGGGAACGTTCCCACCGTCGATTACATCAAGAATTCCGCTGCCAAATTCTATAGAAGCCTGCATCAGGCAACCTGAAACATTGCAATGCCCGGCATATTCCTCATCCTTATGATCTGATTGCGGTTCGGTGCCCAGGTCTACCAGTCCGAATAGATGTCCGAATTCGTGATTTAGGGTGGCAGCTTCAATATCGGCTTTCGATGGAGCCTTTGGGCGGTTCGCGAAATCTTTTATGGTTTCTCCGTAAATTACCATCGAAGTATTTCTGAACGCAGAGCCAAGGACAAAACGATTATCTTCATCTTTTTCGCTACTGCCATCGGCAAAGTAAATAAATACGGCAATTTCATCTCCAACATTATATAGGCTGCGAGTATCTTTTTCTATCGCAGCGATTTCTTCAATATCGAAAGGAGCTTTACCTGAAGATTGCACAGCTCTCATATTTATCTGAATTCCATCTGGTTTGTAAACTCTGTCCTGAAGGAAGTTTTCAAATTGTGCAATGGCTTCCGGGGATGGCCCATAACCTGTAACATAAGCGATTTCAATATTCATTGAGGTATATCGCTGGTCGCTAAGCAAATCATTGGCAGAATCTCCTAATCCTTGCAGGTTGGCAGTTTTATCTATTTTGTTTTCATCCTCATTGTTATCAGTTGTACAGGAAGACAAAACCAGAAACAGCGATAAAAATATTGCTAAATGATTTGTTTTAAGCATTTGACAGAATTTGAAAGTTTAGTAAAAATAGAAATTTAATATATTTTGGGCTTTAGTTCGGCCAAATAATCATAGTGTTCACCTTTTTTTATGAGTTTACAGCTGAAATTATTTTTTTGAGCTGCCAATTCCAGGGAATTAAAATCGATGTAAAGCCAATTGAACCAAGCCCCTCTTTCGTTTTTATAACTTAATTGAAACTGGATTTCACCGTAATAAGCATCTTCAGGATTAACCCAGATTCCGCCATCTTCATCACGTTCAAATAGGAAACTCAGGTCTGAGGAATCCAAAAGGATCTTTCCGTTTTCATTTAGCAGGTTTTTAGCCTGGGAAAAGAAAGTATCCAGGTTGGAGAGTTTACCAATAATTCCGCTGCCATTCATCAGCATCAAAATAGTATCAAACTTTTCATTTCTAAGGTCGAAGAAATCGATTTTACGGGGATCTTCCATACCCCGGAGACGGGCAATCTTTATGGCTCCTTCTGAAGTATCTATACCAGTAACCTTTAAATTCTTTTCGTTTTGAAGAAAGAGTCCGTGGCTTCCTGCGCCGCAGCCCACATCCAGGACACGCCCGGAAGATAACTGAAGTGCTTTTTGCTCCAGAGGAGGCATTTCTGAAAAACTTCTGAATAAATACGGTACAGGAATAACATCATTATCAAAATCGGGGGAATGCACGTAGATAGGCGTGTTGTCTTCATTATGAAAAAAAGCAGAGATCGCTTTTCCGAAGATATCTTTATCTGGAGTCTTGTTATTCATATCTTTGCAAAATGGAGGAAAATCTAAATAATCTCCCTGAGCGGGCCAAAGATAAGCATAAGGAAAATAAAAAATTCTTTTCCCGGCTTCGGAAAAAACCACCCAAAGACCTGGATTGGCAAATGCAGGAGCTTCACGAGGAAGAATTTTCCCGAACCAATTGTCTGGATTGCGCCAACTGCTGTAAAACTACGGGCCCACTATTCACCAACAAAGATATTGAGCGAATAAGTAAACATCTTAAACTCAAACCGCAGCAGTTTATCGAACAGTACCTTAGAATCGATGAGGATAATGATTATGTGCTTCAGGAAGTTCCTTGTGCTTTCCTTGCTCCCGATAATTATTGTATAATTTATGATGTGAGACCCAAAGCTTGCAGAGAATTTCCACATACCGACAGGAAAGATTTTCATAAGATCAGCAATCTCACCATAAAAAATACTGCCATTTGTCCTGCAGCATATAATATAGTGGAAGAGATGAAAAGGAGGATAAAAGTTTAGAATTGTTGCCTGTATTGTCTGATCTTTTTTCTAAGATGATTTACTTTCTTGTAGTTCTTAATTATCAGGAAGTAGAGGATAGGACCAAAGAATGGAAGAAAGATTATAATAAGAACCCAGATTAACCGATGCCGTCCCTTAAAGTTTTGCTTTAGCAAATGGGCAAAAGCCAAGGCAGGTAACACCAGAAGTGCCACCATTAAGGCAGAAAGCCAAAAGCCGGAAGTGTCTAATTCAATCATAGGGGAATTATCTCCCCTTAATATAGTAAATATTTTTCTCGTTTTTTAGAAAATTCTGCTAATCCCGGTTTCCATGACTGGCGAATCTCTGCAGCGCTTAGCCCTTTCTCGATTTGTTGTTGGAGTTTCTTAGTTCCTGCAAGTTTAGTGAAGAACCCATTGAAAAATTTTTCTTTATCTTCTGTGTTCTCATAAGCTTCTATAAGCCATTCCAGGTTAATTTCATCCAGTGCTTCGTGTTTGCTTAGATCACGACCATAACACTTCTCTCCAAGATGTTTTGGGTTTTTAGCACCATCCTTAGACTCCGGAGTATAGCTGTAATCGAAATAGGTTTGATCCAGATAAGGTGAGCCAAATACCTGGAATTGCTTGTCGGTACCGCGTCCGGCATTCACGTTAGTGCCCTCAAAAAAACAAAGACTTGGATATAGATTTATTGACTGGGCATTAGGGAGATTGGGTGATGGTTTCACCGGGAGTTCATAGGGCAGGGAATGATCGTAGTTTTCCATTTCCAACACTTCCAGCTTGCACTGGAGGCCATCCTTCAACCATTTTTCGCCATTAATCATTTTTGCATATTCTCCCATGGTTAAACCATGAACCGTAGGTATGGGATGCATGCCTACAAAACTTTTGTATTCCTTTTCCAGAATAGGACCGTCTATATAGTGCCCATTGGGGTTTGGACGGTCAAAAACGATGAGTTGAATATCATTCTCGGCACAGGCTTCCATTACATAATGCAACGAAGAGATATAAGTGTAAAACCGGGCTCCTACATCCTGTAGATCAAAGATAAGGATATCGAGACCTTTAAGTTGTTCGGATTTTGGTTTTTTGTTGTCGCCGTAAAGCGAGATCACCGGTAGTCCGGTTTCGGCATCTTTTCCGTCTTCAACTGCTTCACCGGCATCAGCCGTGCCACGAAAACCGTGCTCGGGAGCGAATACCTTTTTTAGATTAACATCCATTGAAAGCAGAGAGTCTACAAGATGGATATAACCAGTCCCTTTATTGATGCGGGAGCTTTGGTTGCCTACCAGACCAACAGTTTTTCCCTCAAGAAGCGGTAGGTAAGTTTCGGTACGATTAGCACCTACAATAATGTTTTTTGAATTCAATTCAGTAGGGTTCTGGTCTTCAGAAACCCTGAGCTTGTCTTTTTGCGAATTTGTGTTTCCACAGGAAACAAGTCCGATAAAAGCGAATAAAAATGTACTTTTGAATAACCTTTTAATCATCCTAATTTGAATTTCGAATTTTTCGTAGTTAAGCGCCTCATAGGTGCCAAAGGCCATAAAAGTAGTATATCTGCCCCAATAATAAAAATCGCGATAACTGCTATTGCTATTGGAGTTATTATGATGTTGGTGTCCTTTGCTACGGGATTGGGGCTGCAGGAGAAGATAAGGGATAAGATCGCGGCATTTAACGGGCATATCAATATTTCCAGTTATGATAATAACAGCTCCCAGGTCTCCCTGGCTCCAATTTCCCGAAACCAGGATTTTTATCCTGAATTCAAGAGCGTAGACGGAATTGAGCACGTTCAGGCTGTGGCCACAAAAGCCGGGATAATAAGAACCGAAACAGATTTTGAAGGAGTCCTCGTAAAAGGTTTAGGAGAAGATTATAAGTGGGAAAATTTTGAGGAATTTATTACAGTCGGTGAAATTCCTGAATTTACAGGAAAACTTAATGATGAGGTGATGATCTCGGCCTATCTTTCTAACAGGTTAGGATTGGAGGTTGGGGATAAAGTGCCTACTTATTTTTTAAGAGAAGAAAGTGACCGGCCACTGCTTAGGGCTTTTGTGATTACCGGAATTTACAATTCGGGCTTCCAGGAATTCGATGAGTTGTACATGCTGGCAGATATACGGCATATTCAACGTATCAATCGCTGGGAAGAAGATGAAGTAGGGAGCTTTGAAGTTTTTATAAGCGATTTCGGGAAGTTAGATCAAAAAGGTCAGGAGGTTTATGAAAACACCGGTTCGTTTCTTGATGCGCAAACTATTAATCAGAAATATTATTCCATTTTTGAATGGCTGGAGCTTTTTGATTTTAATATTGCACTTATTATTGGAATAATGATTCTGGTAGCGGGAATAAATATGATCACCGCTTTGCTGGTTCTTATCCTTGAGCGTACCCAGATGATTGGTATACTCAAGGCTTTGGGCAGCGGGGATTGGAGCATAAGAAAGATATTTTTGTATAACGCCGGCTATTTGATACTGCTTGGTTTATTCTGGGGAAATCTTATAGGAATAGGCTTGTTGTTGATTCAGAAATACTTAAAATTATTTCCCTTAAACCCGGACACCTATTATGTCACTGAAGTTCCGGTGTATATAAACTGGGATTATATCCTCGCGGTAAACCTGGGCACTTTGTTATTGTGTATGCTCATGTTGTTGATCCCTTCGGTGATCATTTCAAAAATATCCCCCGCAAAGTCTATAAAATTTGAGTAAAGCCCGGAAAGGTAATCCGACTATTAAGATGAGTTAAATTTGTAAAATTATATATGGAGTACGCAGAAAATATTTTAGGAACTATTGGGAACACCCCATTGGTGAAAATGAATAAAATCACAAAAGATATAGATGCCCTGGTTCTGGCTAAATACGAGACCTTTAATCCCGGTAATTCTGTCAAAGACAGAATGGCGGTGAAAATGATAGAAGAGGCAGAAAAATCGGGAAAACTCAAACCGGGCGGAACCATAATTGAAGGCACCTCTGGAAATACGGGAATGGGCCTTGCTCTGGCAGCTATCGTGAAAGGTTACAAGATGGTTTGTGTAATTTCAGATAAACAAAGCAAGGAAAAAATTGATATTCTTAAGGCTGTTGGTAGTGAAGTGATAGTTTGTCCTACCGATGTGGCGCCAGAAGATCCCAGGTCTTATTATTCTACGTCAAAAAGATTATCTGAAGAAACGCCTAATTCATGGTATGTGAATCAATATGATAATCTGGCCAATAGCCAGGCACATTATGAAACCACAGGTCCTGAGATTTGGCGACAAACCGATGGGAAAGTCACCCATTTTGTGGTTGGAGTCGGAACCGGTGGGACTATTTCCGGAGTAGGGAAATATCTAAAAGAGCAAAACCCCAATATTAAAGTTTGGGGAATCGATACTTATGGTTCGGTGTTTAAAAAATATCATGAAACCGGAATTTTTGATAAAAACGAGATTTACCCATACGTCACCGAAGGAATTGGGGAGGATATCCTGCCTAAAAATGTAGATTTTAGCGTAATAGACGGTTTTACTAAGGTAACCGATAAAGATGCGGCGGTATATACCAGAAAGCTGGCCAAGGAAGAAGGTTTTTTTCTGGGTAATTCAGCGGGAGCGGCAGCAAAAGGACTACTTCAGCTGAAAGATCATTTTTCCAAAGACGATGTAGTGGTGGTTTTATTTCACGATCACGGAAGCAGATATGTGGGGAAAATGTATAATGATGAGTGGATGAAAGAGATGGGCTACCTGGATTAATTTTCAGGATATCTTCTGAAGAAAATAAAAAAGAAGACTGCCTGAAAGGTACATCAAAACATCTACAGGATCGGAGGTGTAGCGTTCATGTAGAGGTGGTAAGATCACTTCAAAATAAATGCTGTAGAGCACGAAAAGTGAAAATATACTAAAGGCCGGAAGCCGAAGGTTCCGGTCTTTTTTTATGAATTGCACACAAAAAAGACAGATAGCTAGAACAATAGGCATACAAAGGAAGTCGGCCAGGTAAAACCTCAATATTGGTGGTACCTGAAAATCCAAAGAGAGGGCTAGCTGCAGTGCTGCGAAAATTCCAAGAAAATGGAAGAAACTTAGCTTTATAGTTTTCATAATAATAACAGGGAAGCCAGAAATGCGAGGATGCCACCGATGACCATTACCGTAATCCATACCGAATAACCAATTCTACCCACAAATTCCCTGAATGATGATTCTTTTTTAGATTCTTCATCCTTATTTTCTTCTTTATGGGTTCGAGGTTTTATATTTTGATCATCCTTCTCCATTACTTTTTCTCCCATCCCCAAGGTGTCCCCGGGTTTTCAACCGGCTGGCTTAAATCAAACTCAACAGAGAAATCGGTATTAGCGCCTATACGTTTCAGGTTGTAGGTGAAGCTTTCTTTGTCTAAACCAATAAACCAGACGTTAGTGGCCGCAGCCGGGAGTAAATCTGCGGTTTCAGCATCGGCGGGGAAGACTTGCAGATCAGCAAGCCCTGTGTTTGTAGCCAGCCCACCATACTGAGTGATCTTGTCTTCTGAACCATCCCGGTTACGGTGGTCGTGTTTCAATTTAATCCTGTTATCCTTGAAAGTGAGTACCCAGGTACGGGATTTATCGTCTCCTACAAAGAAAGGGATTTTGATTATGTTTTCATCGCAGGATCTCACGTGCATGATGAGCTTCCTACCTGCGTAATCCTCTCCGGGATTGTCACTGGTGATTGTTCCCTGATAGGCTTCCCCGCAGTGGCCCTGTAATTGTGTCCAGAATTTTTCTGCCGGGCTTTGCTGAGCATGCAAGAAGGAGAAGCTCAGAAATAAAAATAGAGAGAAGAAGATCTTTTGCATACTTAAAAGTTTTGAGTTATTGCAAAATACAGTATTTTCAGACTTAAAATATTTTTAGATGAAAAAAATACTACTAATTCTAGTAAGCGCTATAATACTTACTAGTTGCGGAAGCCTTGTCGGTGTAATTCAGGAAGATGTAGAGGGTGATTATGAGATGGATTACAGTTATTTAGCACTGGGAGATTCTTACACCATAGGCGAAGGTGTGGCTGATGCAGAGCGATGGCCGGTACAACTAGCTGCAAATTTCAGGGATAGGGGGTATAAAGTTGCACCTCCAAAGATTATCGCCGAAACCGGTTGGACCAGCAGAAACCTTTTTAAGGCTATGGAGAAGGAATTAAACTATACCCGGAAATTTGATTTGGTTTCAATCCTCATCGGGGTGAATGATCAATACCAGGGAAAGACTTTAAGGGAATATGAAGAAGACCTGCGGCAAGTATTTAGAATGGCGCTTAATTATTCAAAAACCCGGGAACGTGGGGTCTTTGCCTTTAGTATTCCAGATTATGGGGTAACTCCTTTTGCTGGGGATAATTCAGAAGAAATCTCAGCTGAAATAGCCGAATTCAATGAGGTCTTCAGAAGAGTTGCTGAAGAATATGGGGTAGATTTTTACAATATCACTCCGATTTCCCGTGAAGCAGGCCGTGATCTCGGGCTTCTGGTAAGAGATGGGCTTCATCCCAGCGGCACGATGTATCGTTACTGGGTGGAGGAATTTATAGATGAAATCACCCAAAAACTGCCAAACTAAGATAGAGATTTTTAAAGGGGAAGGGAGTTTTCTAATTTTAATAAATGCAAGAAGACTTTCTCCATTACCTCTGGAAACATAAAAAATTTGATTTCACCCGGGCCCGAACTTCAGATGGTCAAACCGTCGTTTTGGTTGATCCCGGGATGCATAACTATAATGCGGGCCCCGATTTTTTTAATGCACGAATACGTATCGGGGGGCAACTGTGGGCGGGAAATGTCGAAATTCATCTAAGAGCTTCAGATTGGTACTTCCACCGGCATGAGGCCGATAGAAATTATGATAATGTAATACTACACGTGGTTTGGGAGGATGACATTGAGGTTTACAGAAAGAATAATTCTATAATTCCAAGTCTGGCTTTAAGTGGATTGGTAGACAAAATTCTGCTGGACCAATACCGCAATCTAGTAACTGTCAGGGAGAAATGGATCAATTGCGAAAACAACTTTCCAGATATAGATGAATTTAGGTTGCGGCACTGGCTGGAACGGGTTTATTTTGAGAGGCTTGAAAATAAATCGGAGTTGATTTTGCAGATGCTAAAAGCTTCCGAAAACAATTGGGAAGCGGTTTTATTTAAACTGCTTTCAAAAAATTTCGGGCTAAACGTTAACGGGGATGCTTTTCTGAGCTTTGCCCAAAGTTTTGATTTTCCTCTCGTACAAAGATGTGCTTCGGACAGGTTGAAGCTGGAGGCTTTGTTCTTTGGGCAGGCCGGTTTGCTTGAGAGAGCTTCTTCAGAAAATTATTTCAGAAATCTCCAGAAGGAATATGAGTTCCTAAGACATAAGTACCAACTTAAAAACGAGCAGGTTGTTCGTCCTAAATTTTTCAGATTAAGGCCCGATAATTTCCCTAATATACGCCTCTCTCAGCTGGCTTCGTTGTATTACCGGCATAAGAACCTGTTTTCTGAGCTTATCAGGGCGAAGGAACTCAATTCTATTTCAGAGATATTTAATGTGGAAACTTCAAAATTCTGGCAAACTCATTATAGTTTTGATAAAGCCCATAAAAACCGGACAAAAAGGATTACAAGTAGTTTTGTCAACCTCATTGTGATCAATACAATTGTGCCTCTTAAATTTTGTTATAACCGCGCAACAGGAGAGGAACCTGAAGAAGATATACTAAACATACTAACCGATATAAAAGCCGAAAGCAATAGTGTTATTGATAAATTTAATCTGTTGAGATCCGGGACGGCAACCAATGCCCTGGATTCACAGGCTGTGCTACAGCTCAAAAATGATTATTGCGATAAGAACAAATGTTTGAGTTGTGAAATTGGAGTAGACTTATTAAAGACTGTGAATTAATTGGGAAAGTTTATCTTTGCCTTATGCGCAGCTTAATTCACAACATAAGATATTTTTTTGAGAGACGTGGATTTTATGTTTCTTCCCGTCTTGCCGATAAAATCGGAATGCGGGCAAAGAGTGTGCGACTATTCTTCATCTATGCATCTTTTTTCACCTTGGGAATTGGATTTGTAGTATATCTAACTCTGGCATTTTGGTTAAAGCTTAAAGATCTGGTGTACACAAAACGTTCTTCTGTATTCGACCTATAATTTAGTTTTGAAATTGGGAGGATATTTATTTTTAACAGTTCTTTTAGAATTTAACTCCTAAAAATTTGAAAAAGGCTATTTTTTTAGCATCTTGCTTCGCTGAAAAATAAAATGCTTAATTAACTAATAAATTATATGGGAAAGTATATACTTTCATTGTTCTTTTTATTTTCATTTGTAGCAATAAACGCTCAGGAACTTGAAGTCGAGGCCAAATTAGGGAATCCTTCAAATGTAATTAATAATGGTTTTATAGATTTAGATGTAAGTGGGGGCGCACCTCCTTATACCTATAAGTGGTCTAACCAGGGAACCTCCTTAGACTCCGAGAGAGCTGAGAACCTCACCGAAGGGATTCCTTACAACGTAGTAATTACCGATAGTGAAGGCAACTCTACCACCCGTTCTTATGAGGTTAAGGCTGAGGCCATAACTGAACATTTTAATGGCACTTTTGTTCCTGTAGTAGAAAGTATGACCGCCATCCTTTTCTGGGATCCGTTTTCCGCCATTGGAGTGTATGATCCAATAGCTTATGCCGATATAAAAAATGTGCCTACTCCAGGCTGGGAAGCCGGGATAGAAGAGCGTTTTGTTCTTAAAGAATGGACTGTAGAAGAAGGGCAGCATGTAGAAGAGGGTGATCTTATAGCAATTATAACCTCAGGGAAAGGAGCCGATATAGACGCCTACGCCAATGCTACCGGTACGCTTCAATACAAAGTACAGGAGGGCGGGGTTATTTATGATTATGAGAATACAGAGGATGTTATCCAGACAGGAGCACATTTTCTTGCAAGTATAGAATATGACGAGCCTGAAATGATAACCCATCCTAATGGAGATCCTCAAACCCACAATATTCCATTTATAGTAATCTGGTTGATATTTGGTGCAGCATTTTTTACCGTAAGAATGGGCTTTATCAATTTCAGGGGATTCAAGCACTCGTTAGACCTTGCTAAAGGGAAATACGACGATCCTAATGCTCCAGGGAGTATTACACACTTCCAGGCCCTTACCACCGCAGTTTCAGCAACCGTAGGTTTAGGAAATATTGCCGGGGTAGCCGTGGCAGTATCACTGGGTGGTGCCGGAGCTACTTTCTGGATGATCGTTGCCGGTATTTTAGGTATGTCTTCCAAATTTGTGGAATGTACCTTAGGGGTAAAATACAGATTTATTAACTCTGAGGGCCGAATCTTCGGAGGGCCGATGAATTACCTGCGCTATGGCTTAGAAAAGAGAAATATGCGCGGACTCGGAAAGTTCCTTGCAGCATTTTTCGCAATTCTTGGTATTGGCGCCTCTTTTGGAGGAGGAAATATGTTTCAGGCAAACCAGTCTTTCGAGATCCTTTCGGGACAATTCCCAATGTTAGTTGGTAACGGATTCTGGTTCGGATTAGTGATCGCTATACTTGTTGGGATTGTAATTATTGGCGGTATACAAAGTATTGCTAAAGTAACCGGGAAGGTAGTTCCTTTTATGGCCGGTGTATATATTTTGGGTGCACTAACAGTTATCTTTATAAATTATGAAAATATAGGGCCGGCTTTTGCAGCAATTTACAACGGCGCTTTTAATCCAACAGCCTTAAAAGGTGGAATTATTGGAGTGCTGGTAGTAGGATTCCAGAGGGCTGCGTTTTCTAACGAGGCCGGGGTAGGATCTGCTGCGATTGCTCACTCTGCGGCAAAAACCAATCATCCGCCATCTGAAGGTTTTGTAGCTTTGCTTGAGCCTTTTATAGATACCGTTGTGGTATGTACCTTAACAGCTTTAGTTCTCATCTTTACCGGAATGCACGAGATAGAAGGTGTAGGAGGAGTACAATTAACTTCTGATGCTTTCGCCAGTGTAATTTCCTGGTTCCCTTATGTACTAGCCCTGGCGGTATTCCTTTTCGCTTTTTCAACAATGATCTCCTGGTCTTACTACGGAATGCGTTCCTGGACTTACCTTTTTGGAAAAAGTAAAAAGACTGAATTGGTGTATAAAATACTTTTCCTTGTATTTGTAGTAGTGGGAGCATCCATTAGTTTAGGTGCTGTGCTTGACTTCTCAGATATGATGATACTTGCTATGTCTTTTCCTAATATTATCGGGCTTTATATAATGTCTGGTGAAGTGCGGGAAGACCTTAGAGAATATTTTCGTAAATTAAAGGCTGGCGAACTGTTTAAAAAACAACAGGAAGCTAAAGCGAGCTAATTTAATTTATAATGAAAGGTTTAAGATCCCATTTTGTTTTTTCGAGAAAGCAACAAAATGGGATCTTTCTTTTGGTATTCATCGTTTTAGTGCTGCAGGGAGTTCTTTATTTTATGGATTCCGGTACCGGTAATGCCTTCTCTGCGGAAGATGAGGAAATAGAAAGGTTTCAGCGACAAATAGATTCCATTAGGGCTGCAAAGGCAGCTGCCGATACCCTGAAGATATTTCCGTTTAATCCAAATTATATTACAGATTACAGGGGCTACACCCTTGGGATGAGCCTGGAAGAAATAGATAGACTTCATAAATACCGGGCCGGGGATAAATGGATTAATTCTACAGAAGAATTCCAGGAAGTAACCCTGGTTTCAGATTCTATGCTGAAGCTTATTTCCCCTTATTTTAAATTTCCCGAATGGGTGACCAACCCCAGACCCTCCAAATATCAAAAACCTGATGTGGTTAACCGAAGCTTTTCGGAAAAAAGCGATTTAAACACAGCTACTGCAGAAGAACTTCGGCAAATTAATGGAGTAGGCGAAGTGCTTTCCACAAGAATTATAGCCTACAGGAATAAAATTGGAGGTTTTCTAAGTGACATTCAGCTCAAGGATATTTATGGGCTGGATTATGAAACCAGGGAAAAGATCTTTGCACGATTCACTGTAAAAAGCAAACCTTCAATAGTAATCTTGGATATTAATGAAGCCGCCTTACTGGAATTAAGTGAAGTTCCATATATTGGATATGAGCTGGCACGGGAAATTATTGATTACAGATTGATACACGAGAAAATTAATGATTTCCAGGAATTATCAAAATTAGAAAGATTTCCGGGGGATAAGATTGATAGGATTCAATTATATTTGAGCGTTGATTAAGATTTCGGGATCTTTAAAAATCAAAATTTTTTAAAAGAATTAAATTTAAAAGGGGGAATTTTAGCTACCCCTAAAACCTATTATTAGCGCATGAACAGTATGTATTTTACAGAAGAACACGAACTATTCAGAAAGAGTTTTAAGGATTTCCTGCAAAAGGAAGTGGTGCCTCATATAGATAAATGGGAAAAAACAGGAGAGATCGAGCGTTTTGTCTGGGAGAAATTTGGAGAAATGGGATATTTTGGTCTTAATCAACCCGAGGAGTACGGTGGTATGGGACTGGATCTTTTTTACACCGTTATTTTTCTTGAAGAACTTCAGAAGATAAATTCCGGTGGGTTTGCCGCTGCGATGTGGGCTCATGCCTACCTGGCGATGACTCACGTTAAGACAGAGGCTAGCGAGGAGATCAAGAAAAAATATCTCATCCCAAGTATAGATGGTAAGAAAATAGGCTGTTTATGTATCACTGAACCATTTGGAGGATCAGATGTTGCAGGGATGCGAAGTACTGCCGTTAAAAAGGGAGATAAATATATTTTAAACGGGTCCAAGACCTTTATCACTAACGGAGTCTATTCAGACTACCTTGTGGTTGCTGCTAAAACCGATCCTGGAAAGGGAAATAAGGGAATGAGCATCTTTATGGTTGATCGCGATACTCCAGGGATATCCAGTTCAAAATTGGATAAGCTTGGCTGGAGAGCTTCAGATACCGCGGAAATTGCTTTTGACGATGTTGAGATTCCGGCCGATCATTTGATGGGAGAGGAGAATAAGGGCTTTTCATACATTATGCAACATTTTGCAATGGAACGATTAATCATGGGGATAAACGCCCATGCACGGGCCGAATATGCCCTGGATTATACCCTGGAATATATGGCTGAAAGGGAAGCCTTTGGAAAGACCATTGATAAATTCCAGGCTTTGAGACATAAAGTTGCTGATATGGCCAGTGAAGTTGAAATGTGTCGGGAGTTTAATTATTCGGTTACCAAAAGAATGCAGGCCGGGGAATATGTAGTGAAAGAAGCGAGTATGTCTAAACTGCTTTCCACCAAAATAGCAGATGAGGTAATTTATGACTGTTTACAGATGCTGGGTGGTTATGGATATATGGAAGATTACCCACTTGCAAGAATGTTGCGCGATAGTCGCCTGGGGCCTATTGGTGGTGGAACTTCTGAAATTTTGAGAGAAATAATCGCTAAGATGATCATCGATAAAAAGGAATACAAACCTGCGGCAAATTAATTTTTTTGCATTGCAGGAAATAATTTGAATAATAATTGTGGGTTTGTATAATTGAATTATATTTGCAGCCTAATTTTTAATGAAAGGAGGTGACACTATGTTAATAATACCAGTAAAAGACGGAGAAAATATTGATAGAGCGCTGAAGCGTTTTAAGAGAAAATTCGATAAAACGGGAACGATGCGTCAGTTGAGAAGTCGTCAACATTTCACAAAGCCGTCAGTAGAACGTAGGGCTCAAATCCAAAAAGCAGAATACATTCAGCATTTAAGGGATCAGGAAGATATTTAGATCCTTAGTCATTTCCGTGAAGACGGAAATCTTATTGCAGAAAGTTTCTCTTACAGAGATTTAAAATTAAATCCAGGATAGCCTTGCTTCTTGGTATTGCAATATAACTGTTGGTAAACTAAAGTTTTATAACTTTGTTTTCCAACAGTTTTTTTATGTCCTTTTCCCAGTTTCTGGATTACCTGCAATTAGAGAAGAATTACTCTGCGCATACCCTTACCGCCTATAAGGCGGATCTTTCTGCGTTTCTTGTTTTTTTAAAAGAAGATTTAGATACTGAAGAGCTGGCGGAAGTGAGCTATCCACAAATAAGAGCCTGGATCGTTAGCCTGGTGGAGGCGGGGATCTCTAACCGAAGTGTTAACCGGAAAGTTTCATCTTTAAAAGCTTATTATCGCTTTCTTCAAAAAACCGGCCAACTGGAAATTTCTCCCCTCGCTAAGCATACAGCCTTAAAAACTTCTGTAAAGGTACAGGTGCCCTTTTCTGAAAAAGAGGTAATGCAGGTGCTGGATACTTTTGAGACCAATACCTTCGAGGGAGTAAGAGATAAGCTAATTGTTGAATTGTTTTATACCACCGGACTTCGACGCATTGAACTTATTAATGTTAAAACCGGAGATATTGATGAGGGGAATAGAGTTATTAAGGTTTTAGGAAAGCGTAACAAGGAAAGGTATATCCCGTTACTGACATCGGTTTGTGAGTCTGTTAAGGCTTATAGGTGTGCCAGGAGGGCTTTGAAGACAGATGCAGGTGACAAGCATTTTTTTGTTTCTGAAACCGGAGTTAAATTATCTGAAAGTTTTGTTTATAGGATTATTAATAATTACTTTAGTAAGGTGTCGGGAAAGCTAAAAACCAGTCCGCATATACTAAGACATAGCTTCGCCACGCATTTATTGAACCAGGGAGCTAACCTCAATGCAGTAAAAGAGTTGCTGGGCCATTCGAGCCTTGCTTCAACTCAGGTGTACACTCACAACAGCATTGCTGAATTAAGCAAAGCCCATAAAATGGCTCATCCCAGGAGTAAGAAAGACTAATTCAATTATTGTTTAATTAAACTCTTCAACAAGATGAAAGTAAACGTGCAGTCTGTAAATTTCAATGCTGACCAGAAGCTCATTGATTTTATTCAAAGGAAATTAGATAAACTAGATAACTATTTTGATAAGATAATTTATGCTGATGTATTTCTGAAAACAGAAAACTCCAGTGATAAAACTAACAAAACCACAGAAATTTTACTGAGTATTCCCGGGGGAGAACTCATAGTTAAAAAGACTTGTAAAAAATTTGAAGAATGTGTAGATGAATGTGTTGGATCCTTACAGCGGCAATTAATTAAGCGCAAGGAAAAAATGAATGCTCACGTTTAGATGATTTTTTTTCGCAGATTTGTTTTGTGAAAGGAATAATTTATTTACATTTGCAGTCCGTTAGAAATAGCGGACTTTTTTATGTGAAAAAGTAGGCTTAGAGGCCGATGTAGCTCAGCTGGCTAGAGCAGCTGATTTGTAATCAGCAGGTCGTGGGTTCGAGTCCCTCCATCGGCTCTTGAAAATGTGAATTGCTTTGGATAGAAAATCATTTTGTTGATTTTCATTTAATCGGGACGAGAAGTTTATCCTGAGCGATAGTCGAAGGGAGTCCCTCCATCGGCTCTTGAAATTTTGAATAGCAAAGAAAGTCATTCTGAATGAAAAAATATCAGGATTTAAGATTCTGAATTTGAGAGGGCTGAAAATTGTTTGTAAGATTTTTGAAAAAATGCTTTGGATGCTGCTGTAAAATTCATTTAATTTGCAGCCGTTTTAAAAGACATCATAAAGCTTAGCCAGGAGTGGTTATGGTTCTATGAAATAGTGAAAATTTTGTTTTGGGGAGATACTCAAGCGGCCAACGAGGGCAGACTGTAAATCTGCTGTTTTTAACTTCGCAGGTTCGAATCCTGCTCTCCCCACAAATTGATTCAAGGTTTAGAATTCTGGATTAAAAATTAATTTTGAATTTTGAATTTAAGGCGGGAGTAGCTCAGTTGGTAGAGCGTCAGCCTTCCAAGCTGAATGTCGCCGGTTCGAACCCGGTCTCCCGCTCTAAGTCTTTCTGAAGAAGACGATGTTTGATTTTAATTGAATGTTGTTGAAAACAGAGATTAAGGTGAGAAGCCTGTCCTGAATGAGCTTTTGAAGTGAGTCAAAGGATTTAGGTTTTTTTTGCTGGAATGTTTTGGCAACGGGTACTATTAAAAAAGTGTCTTAGCTGAAATGGGAACGAAAATTTTTAAATCCGTAAGCCTTAAGCTGGCTTATGGTATTTTTTGTTTTCTTAAAAAATAGGGGGTGATGCTTCCTTAATAGCCGACGTAGCTCAGGGGTAGAGCGTTTCCTTGGTAAGGAAGAGGTCACGAGTTCAATTCTCGTCGTTGGCTCTAGATTTTGTATAAAATTGAACACTAATATATAACTAAGATTAAATAAGTATTAATTATGGCAAAGGAAACTTACGATCGGTCCAAGCCGCACCTTAATATAGGTAC
>NZ_DATCSO010000056.1:0-33580 GCF_036568425.1 Salegentibacter sp.
AAACCTTCAGCAGTAAGTTATACTATTCCCTTAAACCTATAAAAATACATGAAATACTTTGCAATTTTATTCCTGATGCTTGTTTTCCCTACAGCAAATTCACAGGAAAGCAAGGCATCAGGTAAAATTGTGCCTTTTAAGCTTGTAGAACAGCCCCCGGTTTTTGAAGGCTGTGAAAATGAAGACCGCGACTGTACTCTCCAAAAGATCACCCAATTATTTGAAAATGAATTTAAACAGGAAACCATTGCAGACAGTCTCAACGGTTCTGAAATTGGTGTGAAATTCATCCTGGATGAAACGGGTTCTCTGGCCTGGCAAAGGATAGATGCAGGTTCCCCGGAAGTAAAAGAAGAAGCTATCCGCAGCTTAAAAGAACTACCGCAATTAACTCCGGCCAGCCAGGATGGAACTCAGGTTGGAGTTATGATAGATTTTGCCGTAAAATTAAATTTATTTGAAACCCCTCCTTACCCTGAAGAGTGTAAAAATGCAGAAAATAAAAAAGTGTGTCTTTCAGAATTCACTACAAGCTACTTATTCAAAAACTTCAATCGCTTGAATTTAAAAGGGAAAGGGATGTTATATGCAGAGCTTTCCTTTTTTATAGATTCAGAAGGAAAAATATCAGGTTTAAAGGTAAGTGGGCAAAATAAAGTGTTTAATCAGGCTCTTCTCGCGGCCATGAAAAACTTCCCTCCTCTTTACCCGGCTACCAGAGCCGGAGAAAAAGCTCCCTATCCTCTCAAAATGCCTGTTTATTACGGTAAAAATTGATTACTTTAACTTGGCATTAACTTGGCATAATTCCCATCCTTTATAAAATTCATTAAATTTGAGAAAAAGCCTTTAGAATTTTCTCAATTTTATGCAGTCACAACAAGAATTAATAACTTTTTTTAATGAAACCAGAGCAAGGTCTGAACTTATATGTTCTTTTCTGGAAACCGAAGATTATGTGGTACAACCTATCGAGTATGTTTCTCCTCCAAAATGGCATTTGGGCCATACCACCTGGTTTTTTGAAGAGTTCGTACTCCAACCGCATAAACCCGGCTACAAACTCTTTGATGAAAATTCGGCCTATGTCTTCAACTCTTATTACGAAAGCGTAGGTGAAAAGGTGATTCGCACTAAGCGCGGAAACCTGTCAAGGCCCACCGTATCCCGGGTTTATGAGTTTCGAAGCTATGTTTCAAAAGCGCTGCAGGAATTTATGAAATCTGAAAAGCTTTCCGAAGAAATTCTGGAACTCATAGAAATTGGTTGTCATCACGAAAAACAACACCAGGAACTACTCTATACCGATATAAAATATATCCTGGGAAACAATCCGCTTTTTCCCAAGTATAACGATCAATTTAAGGAAAACCCGATTCAGGACTTTAAAGCAGAATGGATAAAATTATCTGAAGGGCTTTATGAAATTGGGCATAACTCTGATGATTTTTGTTACGATAACGAATTAGGACAGCACAAGGTCTTTCTCGATGATTTCGTGATCTCGAGTAAACTTATCACCAATGCCGAGTATTTGGAATTTATGGAATCAGGCGGTTATAAGGATGTACTACTGTGGCATGCCGAAGGCTGGGATTGGATAAACAACAATAAAATAAATTCTCCTTTGTACTGGCATAAAATAGAAGGCGAATGGCACAATTACAGGCTAAATGGACTACACCCGGTAATCCCCAAAGCGCCGGTAACACACATTTCCTATTATGAGGCCTTTGCCTATGCCCAGTGGAGAGGCCTGCGTCTTCCAACAGAGTTTGAATGGGAAGCGGCTAATGAATATTTCAAATGGGGAAGCCGCTGGGAATGGACCGAAAGTGCCTATTCACCATATCCGGGTTATAGCAAAGCTCCGGGTGCTCTTGGCGAATACAACGGAAAATTCATGGTCAACCAGAAGGTGTTAAGGGGAGGCTCGGTTGCCACCTCAAAAAATCACACGCGTCCCACCTATCGCAACTTTTTCCATCCACAGCTTAGATGGCAATTTACCGGCTTAAGATTAGCAAAATAATCACAGAAGAAAATATGAAACCCATATCCACTACCGGCTTTAAGACCGCATTTGAAGAAGATGTCTATAAAGGACTTACCAGCCATCCAAAATATTTGCTTTCAAAATATATCTACGACGAAAAAGGCGACAAGCTTTTTCAGCAAATTATGGATATGCCGGAGTATTATCTCACCAATTGCGAACTAGGTATCTTAAAGGAATATACCGCTCCAATAGCCGATTCTTTTAATAATGTAGATGGTTTTGACCTCATCGAACTAGGGGCTGGGGATGGTAAAAAGACCAAAGTACTCCTCAAGCATTTAAGTGAGCAGGATTATGAGTTTACTTATCTCCCTATTGATATTAGTGAACATGTTCTGAAGGTTCTGGAAGCTTCGGTAAAGAAAGAAATGCCCGGAGTAGATATAAAACCGCAACAAGGCACTTACTTCAAAACCCTGGAAAGCCTGGCCGATTTTAGTAAACGAAAAAAGGTGATCCTGGTTTTAGGCTCTAACATTGGTAATTTATTACACGAAAATGCAATTGAATTTCTGCGGAATATTCAGCAAGCAATGGCTCCGGAAGATATGTTGTTTATGGGATTCGATCAAAAGAAAAATCCGCAGAAGATTCTCGATGCCTATAATGACCCGTATGGAATCACCGAAGCATTCAATAAGAATCTTCTGGTTAGAATTAATAATGAATTAGGTGGAAACTTTAACCCCGATAACTTTAAACACTGGGAAACTTACGATCCCGAAACCGGTACTGCTAAAAGCTTTCTGGTAAGCAAACTGGATCAGGAAGTTTTTATAGAAGCCTTTAACTTAAAGGTTCATTTTGAAGCCTGGGAAAGTATTCATACCGAAATTTCTCAGAAATATGATGAAAAGGTTGTTAAATGGCTTGCCACAGAAGCCGGTTTAAAGATAGAAACCCGCTTCGCAGATTCCGAAGATTGTTACAGGAATTATATTTTCAGAAAGATATAAACTCTTAGCCGGCAAATTTCTTAAGTTGTTTTATAAGAAAGTCGACCTCTTTCTCGGTATTAAAGTAGTGAAAACTAATCCTTATCCCATCTCCTCTTCTGGAAGTGATAATATTCTCACTGCGTAAAGCATTATACAGTTTTTCATCCCCTTTTATATTGAAAGTGGAAGAGTGAATTTCCCGTTTAACCACCGATTCTTCCAATAAACCAAGATCCTCGAAAGCAGCTTTAGCTTTTCCCTGTAATTTTAAAAGCTGTGTTTCAATTTCCTTAAGTCCTATGTTTCTTAGCAAATCCAGCGCTACTTTTAAGCTTCCAAAATTTAAGGTGTCTAAATGTCCGGGTTCAAATTTCCCAATAAAATTACCTTCCCTTTCCTTATATTTCCCCTGCAGCGAACCAAAACCTAGTGCCTTGGGTGCTACTTTTCCCTGAATGCTTTCATTAAACAGCATAAAGCCATTACCGTATCCCGCATTAAGCCATTTATAGGAACTACAGATCAAAATATCCAGGCCTGAAGCGTCAAAATCAAATTCTTCTGTACCGCAATATTGGGTGCCATCAGCGATAAAAATAGTCTCGGGGTAATTAATCTTCAATTCTTTCAAAAAATCAATCCCTAACTTGACTCCGTTCATGTACTGCACAATGCTAAAGGCGAAAAAGTCAGGTTGCTCATTTTTGAAAGCTTCGGTAATATTCTGCTCAAGGTTCTCATCAATTTCAGCATAACTCACCTCAAAATCACGGGATTCTACAGCCCAGTTTATAGATGGATAATCCTGTTTTAGCAATAAAGCTTTCTGAGGCTTATCGAAGCCTTCAAGAAGCGTATTAAATCCAAAGGAAAAATTTGGGATCAGAGCCACCTGGTTAGCAGGGCAATTAAAAAATATACCCACACTTTCTCTTACCCCGGTTAAGATTTGCCCCATTTTCTCTTTTAAAACCCCCGCTTTTATAAGAAAATCAAGATCGTGATCCTGCCGGAATTCCCATACTTTCTCCGGAAGCAAGCCTGAGGCTGCTGTATTTAGATAAGTATATTGCTCTAAAACCGGGAAACCTTTTCTAAATTTATCCATAAGCAGTGGTTAATTATTTTGAAAACCTGTAAATTTGATTAGACACTAAAGTACTATTATGTTTTCTAAAAATAAAAACCCTTCGAAACTCGATGCTGAACAACGGGAACTCTATGACAACGCCCGGCATAGAATTCTTCAAAAAAGAAGGCTTTTCCAGCATTTTGTGATATTCCTTATTGGGGCTACCTTTTTAATTGTACTTAATGTGGTTATTGGCTACAAAGAAGAATTTAAATTATGGGGTTACGATTGGTTTGTAACTGCCATTTTACTTTGGGCCTTCCTGTTTTTTATTCATCTTATCAATGTATATGTAATCAACAGTTTTATGGGCAGAGCCTGGAAGAACCGGCAAATGGAACGGCTGGTAAGCAAACAACAGGAAAAGATCGCCGAAATGCAAAAACAGGTGGAAAAAGACTACCCTTTGCCGGAACATAAAAAAACAAAACCAGTTGATAAACCAAAGGAAATAAAACCCGGTCCTGAAAAATCAGCGAATCCGGATGATCTTGACCAACCTTACAATACCTGAAGTATGCTCACAATGATCGCGGCAGCAGCCGAAAATAATGCCCTGGGAAAGGAAAACGACTTGGTTTGGCATCTTCCCGATGATTTCAAGCGCTTTAAAAAACTTACTACTGGCCATCATATTATCATGGGAAGGAAGACCTTTGAATCTTTCCCACAAGCTTTACCCAACCGTACTCACATTATTATTACCCGTAACGAAGATTATAAAGCTAAAGGAGCCGTTGTAGTTCATTCCCTTGAAAGAGCCTTAGAGATCGCTAAAGATGATCCACAGCCATTTATTATCGGTGGTGGAGAGATCTATAAGCAGGCACTTCCCTACTCGGAGAAAATTGAACTTACCAGGGTACATTCAGATTTTGAAGCAGATACCTTTTTTCCGGAAATCGATGAAGATAAGTGGAAATTGGTTAACGAGGAATTTCATCCTACCGACGAAAAGCATAAATTCCCTTTTACTTATTTAACCTATGAGCGTCGCTAAGCTATTAGAAAAAATAGCAAAGCAAAACAACTTCGGAGTAAGATCTTATTCCCGGCTTACCGGGGGAGACATCAACGAAGTTTTTAAGCTCACTTCGGAAGAGGGTGAAAAATCAGTAGTTAAGATAAACCATGCTGATAAATATCCGGGAATGTTCAAGGCCGAAAAAGCCGGATTAGAAGAACTTGCCAGGCCCGGGGTTATAGATATCCCCAAGGTTCTTGCCGTAGGAGAAACTGGCGATTCGGCTTACCTGTTGCTGGAATATAAAGCCACTGCCCGCAGGGCACCTCATTTTGCTGAAAGCTTTGGCAAGCAACTGGCAGAACTTCACAAAACAACTTCGGAGGAATTCGGGTTCCCTGAAGACAATTATATTGGAAGTCTTCCGCAGTACAACAAGTCTTCGGAATCAGCAGCAGATTTCTATATAAGCCGGCGGCTCTCCCCTCAACTCAAAATGGCGAAAGACCAAGGCTATTCCCTTCAGCTTAGTGAATACTTCTTCAAAAATATTTCAGAAATAATTCCGGAGGAATCGCCCGCCCTGATTCACGGTGACCTCTGGAACGGGAATTACCTGGTAAACGAGAAAGGGCTTCCATGTCTTATTGATCCAGCCACATCATATGCTCCCAGGGAAATGGACCTTGCAATGATGAAACTTTTTGGAGGTTTTGAGGAAGATGTCTTCACAGTTTATAATGATTATTTTCCCCTGAGCCCCGGCATGGAGGAACGAATTCCTCTCTGGCAGTTATATTACCTACTTGTTCATCTTAATCTATTTGGCAAAGGCTACCAGGCATCTGTTAGCAACATTATTAAACAATATAGTTAACTTCACATTTATTAACATCAACTGTTTAATTTTTAGCACTTTATTGGCGAGATAGGGAATAATAGGTTTTATCTTCAGTCTTTCAACTAAAGATAATTTGCAGATATGAGTACCCAAAACCTTAATCACAAACAAGCCCTTGAAAAAATGACCAATCTGGTAGAAAGCATAAAAACCGGAATGCTGATTACCTGTTTAAGTGACCGCCCACTTAATGTCGTACCTATGACGACAAAAAAAATTGATGCTGAAGGTAATATCTGGTTTTTAAGCAGGTTAGACAGTAGTCAAAACCGTAATATCTCCCGGGAACCAGAAGTACAATTGCTTTATAGTTCCCCAGATAACAAAGAATTTATAAGTATCTACGGAATGGCCTCCATCAATCTCAATCCTGAAAAGCTTAAGGAACTTTACCACACCAGTGATAATGCCTGGTTCACTGATCTTGACGACCCTAACCTCACAGCTATAAAAGTTATTCCAAAACAATCATATTACTGGGATGAAAAACAAAATAATTATGCCAATCTCTTTACCAGCAACAGCAAGCTTGAAAAAGATAAAATAAGAACAGGGGAAAAAGGAAAGCTTCAGTTATAGCTTAAAAAGCATTCAAAAAGGCCTCGGGTTATGAGGTCATTTTTATTCTTTCTATTTTAGCCGAAAATTATACCGGACAAAACTCTTAGAGAGAAACCGGCATCTAAACTTCAATACAATGAAAGCATACATTTTCCCCGGCCAGGGAGCACAATTTCCGGGAATGGGACTGGACCTTTTTGAAAAATCGGTTGAAGCACAGGATATGTTCAAAGCTGCTAACTCGATTTTAGGTTATTCGATTACTGATATTATGTTTGAAGGCAGCGCCGAAGACCTGAAACAAACTAAAGTTACCCAACCGGCCATATTTATTCATTCGGTGATCCTAAGCAAAATGCTTGGAGATAAATTTCAACCTGATATGGTAGCAGGACATTCCCTTGGGGAATTTTCGGCACTTGTGGCTAATCAAGTATTGAGTTTTGAAGAGGGACTCCAATTGGTCTATAAAAGAGCCATGGCAATGCAGGAAGCCTGCGAGCTTCAACCCTCAACTATGGCTGCCGTACTTGGACTGGAAGATGAAGTGGTAGAGGCCGTTTGTGCTGAAACTGAAGGTACCGTAGTAGCTGCAAACTATAACTGCCCGGGACAACTTGTTATTTCAGGAGACGTGAAGGCCATTGAGCTTGCCTGTGAGAATTTAAAAGAACGTGGTGCCAGGAGAGCTATGGTCCTTCCGGTTGGTGGAGCATTTCATTCCCCTTTAATGGAACCGGCCAGAAAAGAACTGGCTGCCGCTATAGAGAACATGAACTTCAGAAACCCTATCTGCCCGGTATATCAAAACGTAAGCACTTTTGCAGTTACCAAGCCCGAAGAGATCAAGAAAAATCTTGTTTTCCAGCTAACCTCTCCGGTAAAATGGACGCAAAGCGTACAGAATATGATAAAAGACGGTGCTACCGAATTCATTGAAGTTGGCCCCGGAAAAGTATTGCAAGGTCTCGTAAAGAAAATTGACCGCAGTATGAATGTTTCTTCAGCCGAGGTATAGCTAAACCTTTTAGAATATAGTTCCTGAAAGAAGAACAATAAAAAAACTCCCGGATATCACTCCCGGGAGTTTTTTATTTGGATAAGCATCCCTTTTAGTTCTTGTAGACCTTCCCTTCCTTCATAACGAACTTAACATGCTGAAGACTTTCAATATTTTCTGTAGGATCTTCCTCAATGGCAATAATATCAGCTAAAAAACCTTCCTGTAATTGCCCAATTTGATCTTCCATTTTTAATAAACGTGCATTGGTTATGGTCGCGGCCTGAATAGCCTCCATCACAGGCATCCCGGCTTCAGTCATATATACAAATTCCCGTGCATTCTCACCATGCTTAAAAACCCCGGCATCGGTTCCAAACGCGATTGGAACTCCTTTCTTGTAAGCCTGCGCAAACATATCCTGGATTTGAGGTCCTATCTCTCTTGCTTTTGGCACCACCACTTCAGGGTAAAAACCTTCCACCTCAGCTTTTTCGGTTACTTCCTTTCCTGCAGTAATTGTTGGAACCAGATAGGCATTATGCTTTTTCATCAATTCCATGGTTTCATCACTCATCTTGGTTCCGTGCTCGATGGTTTTCACTCCTGCCCGAATAGCCCTTTGCATCCCTTCATCGCCATGAGCATGAGCTGCAACGTGAAAATCATAGTCTTTTGCCGTTTCAACAATTGCCCTGATCTCTTCTTCAGAAAACTGCGGATTGGAACTGCTCTTAGCCACACTCAAGACACCTCCGGTTGCAGTAATCTTTATCAGGTCGGCACCATTTTTATAGCGTTGTCTTACAGCTTTTCGCGCGTCATCAACATTATTCACCACACCTTCCTTTGGACCCGGATTGCCCATTAAATTTCGGTTCATCCCACTTGTTGGATCGGCATGCCCTCCGGTAGACGCGATAGATTTACCCGCGGTAAAGATCCTGGGGCCGTCTATCTTACCTTTATTGATAGCATCGCGAAGCGCAATATTCACACCGCTTCCACCAAGTTCACGAACTGTGGTAAAACCGGCCAAAAGGGTGGTCTTCGCAAAACCAACCGCATTAAAAGCATTATCGGCCTGGTTATTAACATACCGCTCCAGATATTTTCCGGGATTGGTCTCGCTTTCCAGGTGAACGTGCAAATCGATTAAACCGGGCAACAAGGTCATATCTCTCATATCAATGAGAGTGTCGGCCTTCTTTTCCGGGGACAAATATCCGTTCTCAATACTTTTAATTTTCTCTCCGGAAACAATAATTGTTTTTTCGGTTAAAACTTTACCTTTCTTCGTGTCAATAATTTTACCGGCCTGGATGTAAATATCCTGTGCCTGTAGCGAAACGGAAAGAAATATTCCGAAGCAAAAAATCAAAAGTTTTTTCATAAGAATGTTATTGGTTCAAGAAATTTTTGATAGTTGTAGCAATATAATCAATCTGCTCGTCATCCAGTTCAGTATGCATTGGCAGAGAAAGCACTTCCTTTACCAGTTGATTGGTAACAGGGAAATCGGCTTCGTTATATTTTTCATCGGCATAGGCCTTCTGGCTATGAAGAGGGATTGGATAATAGATACCGAAAGGAATTCCTTTTTCCTGCAAATGTTTTGCCAGGGCATCTCGTTTCCCGTTAGTGATCTTTAAAGTATATTGATGAAAAACGTGGGTATCGGGTTTTCCGGTGATCACCGGAGTAACTATTTCCTTCTGTCCCGCAAAGGCCGAATTATATTTTTCAGCAGCCGCTTTCCTGGCCTTATTATATTCATCGAGCCGTGGCAGTTTAGCCCTTAAAACCGCTGCCTGCAAGCTGTCCAATCTTGAGTTAACCCCTACTACGTCATGGTGATAACGTTCATACATTCCATGGTTTACAATTCCGCGAATGCTATGGGCCAGATCATCATCATTTGTGAAGATCGCTCCCCCATCTCCATAGCAACCGAGGTTCTTAGACGGAAAAAAGGAAGTCGCTCCCACATTACCGATTACCCCGGTTTTATAGCTCTTTCCATCTTCAGAATGAAAATTCCCTCCTATGGCCTGGGCATTATCTTCAATTACATATAAATTATGTTCTTTGGCAATTTTCATGATCTCATCCATATCGGCAGACTGGCCAAAAAGATGAACTGGAACTATAGCTTTGGTCTTTGGTGTGATAGCCTTTTTAATAGCTTCAGGATCTATGTTAAAGGTATCGGGTTTAACATCTACCAATACAGGAGTTAATTGTAACAAGGCAATCACTTCTACCGTGGCTGCAAAGGTAAAATCGGCGGTAATCACTTCGTCCCCGGGTTTCAGATCCAGTCCCATCATTGCAATTTGAAGAGCGTCCGTACCATTGGCGCAAGGAATCACATGCTTTGCTCCCAGGTATGTTTCAAGTTCCTTTTGAAATTGCTGAACCTGAGGTCCGTTTATAAATGCGGCCGATTCTATAACCTCTTTAAAGGAGGTATCTATTTCTTCTTTTATTGCCGCGTATTGACCCTTAAGGTCAACCATTTGTATGTTTTTCATATCATATTTTTATAGAGAACGAAAATACGAAATATCGCTACCTCCGCCAATCTATTTTCAGGAAAGGCCTATTTTAGCAGAAGAAAAACAGGGTTTTGCAAATTATCTATAATTTATTCATCAGTTTAACCGAATTCCTGCTACCGGTAGCCGGTATCTTTAGCCATAAAATGAAGCTTTTTGTTAAGGGTAGGAAAGAGGTTTTCCCCCGCTTAAAAAGTGAAATCCAGGCTGGAGAGAAATACATCTGGATCCACGCCGCCTCCCTGGGAGAGTTTGAACAGGCCGTCCCGGTTATTGAACTACTAAAGGAAAGATACCCCAACCACAGAATCCTTGTGACTTTCTTCTCTCCATCTGGTTACGAGAATAAAAAGAAACATCAACTCGCAGATGTGATTACCTATCTTCCCCTGGATACTCCCAGCAATGCACGAAGATTTCTCGAACTGGTAAACCCGGAGCTCATATTCTTCGTAAAATACGATATATGGCCTAATTTTCTTAAGGAAATAAAGCATAGAGGAATTCGCAGTTTTCTTATTTCCGGAGCCTTCAGAAAAGATCAGGTTTATTTTAAAAGCTATGGCAGTTGGATAAAAAAAGTCCTTCAAAGCTTTGAGCATATTTTTGTCCAAAACAGGGAATCCCAGGAACTTCTCGAAAAAAATGGGTTTAGCAATGTAAGCCTTAGTGGGGATACAAGATTTGATCGGGTTTCTCGCCAACTCACTTACGATAATAAACTTGAAGTCGTGGAAACTTTTATTGGGAATAAATTATGTATCGTGGCTGGAAGTACCTGGCCGGAAGATGAAGAACTGCTTCTGGATTACATCAACTCAGCTCCCTCAAATGTTAAATTTATCCTTGCTCCTCACGAGATAAAAGCAGAAAAAATCAATGATTTCAGGAAAAAAATAAAGGTGTCTTCTGTTTTATATTCTGAAACATCCTCCCGGGACCCAAAAGATTTTCAATTACTCATAATAGACAATATTGGCCTCTTAAGCCGGATTTACAGTTATGCTGACATTGCTTATGTGGGTGGAGCAGCGGGCAAAACCGGCCTGCACAACATCCTGGAGCCCGCCACCTTTGGCATTCCAATAGTAATAGGTAAAAACTTCGAAAAGTTCCCCGAAGCCAAAAAATTACAGCAGCTGGCCGGATTATATTCTGTCGCTTCAGCAGAGGAACTCAAAGAAATTCTTCAGAAATTGGTTACAAACAAGAATTTCAGAACACAATCGGGAATGATAGCCGGACATTACATCAATTCTAATACCGGCGCAACCCGGGTAATTAGCGAATACCTTTTCAAAAATTCAATCTAATTTTTCTCTATTTTAAGATTTTTTGCTAAAAACTCTTAAAAAGTAACCCCAGAATAGATTTTCGACTTAATTTCGAATGTTAAAACTAAAAACTACAAGTTTATGAAACGTGTATTTGTAATGGGAAGCTTATTCCTGGTAAGTACTTTAAGCCTTGTTTCCTGCCGGGAAACTGAGGAAAAGGAAAAAGAGGTTATCGTTAAAGAAGTGGAGGTAGAAAAACAAACCCCGGATGAAACCGAAGAACAAAAAGGAATCCTGGAAAGGACCGGTGAAAAAGTTGACAAGGAGGTTAACAAAGAGATCGATGAGGAAATAGAAAAAATTGGAGATGACAATTAAATAAAAACTATAATATTATCTTAAATGATGTGTGATTACTGAAATTTTATGAAAATTTTAGCAATAAAATAAACCCAACAATAAGTCACATCTCTAATTTTGCTGAACATATAAACTAAAAAACAACCAAATTATGAAACGACCAATTTTATTACTGGCAATGATATTTACGTTATCTACCGCTTTAATTTCCTGTAGAGAAGTTAAGGAAGAAGAAAACGAAATGGAAATGCAAAGCGATGACATGGACGATATGGATGATGATATGGAGGACGATATGGATGATGTAGAAGATGATATCGAAGAAGCCGCCGATGATACCGGTGATGCCATTGAAAATGCTGCCGACGAAACCGGAGAAGCCATAGATGAGGGTGCTCAGGAAGTCGAAGATGAGCTGGAAGATAACGACGATCTTTAATATTATTAAATTAGTATTAAGAAGTTAGTTTTTTTGCTGGTATTCAACTTCAATACTGTCGCCGCATTCAACTCTTGCAGGGATGATCGCTCCGGTAAATAAAAAACTCCAGACGAGATAGATGATGCAGGGGATGCCATAGTCGATGCTACAAATTAGTAGCCACAAAATTTTTATTAACTTCTAAGAAAAGCCCTCCAGACCGGAGGGCTTTTTTTTATGTCTCCTTTTTAAAGGCTTTTAGATCTCTTTTTAATTCTTCCATAGATTCCTGGAGCTCCCTGAAAAGTCCACTCTGAGAGGGGTTATCCAGGTTAAAGGTTAGTTTACTGTTCACCTGCCAGATCTCCTGAATATCGTTTACATCAATCTCAACCGGCAAATATTCTTCGTTGAAAGAAATAAGCAAAACCTTGGATGGATCTGGTAATTTTTGGAGTTTTTTTACAAGTACAGAGTCATACAGGACAACCACATACACCTTATTGTTAGAGGCCTGATCCAAATCGGCAACAGCTTTTCCCAGCACCCATTCTCCGGGATAATAATTTGGAAGCATACTGTCCCCCTCTATTTGAAATCCACGATAAGTAGCATTGCGAAATTCCGGCAAGGGGATATCAAAAGCAGGGAGTTGATGATACCATTCCACATCCTGAACATTATGAGGATATCCTGCCGCAGCCTTCTGGTTAACCATCAAAATATTCTCTTTATCAGCACTATCTACTGTAATCACCTTTGGACTAACATCTCCTTTACTTAGCTGCAAATACTTCTGCCCGCTTTCTCCAAACAACCAAAGAGGATTAATCCCAAACCTACTCAAAAGCCCGGCTACCACTTTGCCAGATAATTTGGTTCGCCCTCGTTCAATATCAGCAGTGGAATTTTTTACTCCCAGTAGTTCAGCAAATTCAGACTGAGTAAAATTATTTTCCTCTCTTACTTCCTTAAAGTGCTTGATCTCAATTGATGGTGGTGTTCCCATATTAGAAAATTTTTGGAATTATTCCCAGTGTAAATCCAAATTTATTGGATATTTTCCGATATCGCAATAAATATTTTAATTTTCTGAAGAAACCTTAGAAGGAGTTTTACATATAATTATCCTAATTTCAGAAGAAGAATAAGGTTTCTATTGCCCCAGGATCTGATTGATCTTTTCTATAAGGTCTTCCATTTCAAAGGGCTTGGCTATAAAATCGTTAGCTCCGGCCTCTTTACATTTTGGACCTGCATTATGCAGGGCAGACATCATTAAAACCGGAGTTTTGTTTGTTTCAGGATTTTGGCGAAGATCGGCACATACATCGGTACCGTTCACACCTGAAATAAGCATGTCCAGTAGGACAAGATCAATATTATATTGCAGGATAAGCTCCTGGGTTTTTTGCGGCTTTTCGGTAACAAAAACCTCATAATCATAAAATTCCAGCAGGGTTTTCAACATCTCCCCTATTCCCGAATCATCGTCTACAACTAATATTTTTGCATTTTTTTCCATACTCACCTATTCTGCAGTATCCAGGAAAAAGCTAAATTCAGATCCTTTTCCCGGGGCACTCTTAATTTTTATTTCTCCGTTATGTCTATCAATGATTTCTTTGGCCAGGAAAAGGCCTATTCCAAAACCGGAATAAGTATCTTCATCTTTTTTTCCTATTCTAAAAAACCGTTTAAAAATATTTTTTTGATCACTTTTGGCAATTCCGATGCCATAATCCTGCACACTTACCTTAATCCTTTCTTTTTCAGCTTTATGAGTGCTAATTTTAATAAAGTCACTATGGGGTGAGTATTTTATTCCGTTGGTCACAAGATTAATAAGTACCTGCCCAATCCTATCCCTGTCTGCTATAATCTCAGCTTTAAAGTTATGTTGAACTTCAATTTTATGTTGGCTATTAGTTAAAGTAATATCCTGTACTGTCTCGTCTAAAAGTTCATTTAAATTAAACTTTTGTTTCTCAAGCTCCAGTTTATTCTCTTCTATACGCGTAAGATCCAGTATTTCTGAAATAAGCCGGGTTAACCTGGTGATTTGATGATCTATTCGTTGTAAGGAAGGCTTTAATGGTATGTTTCCGGGAATATCCATTTCTGCTTTTCTCAGCATGCTTAAAAGCAATTGGACGTAACCTTTAATTGATGTTATTGGCGTTTTAAGCTCGTGACTTACCATCTTAAGGAAGTCCTCCTTGCGCTGTTCTTCTTCTTTAAGTTTATGGATCCCCGTATTGGTCCCTATCCACATCTGGATTTTATTATTTTCACCTTTTACAGCTTCAGCACGTGAAAGGTGCCATTTATAATTTCCATTCTTATCCTTCAGCCGCAATTCCATTTCGAAATCTTTACCACTCTGCAAAGATTTTTTCCATAAACTATCGAATTCTTCTCTATCCTCCTGATGAATAAAGTGTGTCCAGCCCTGTTTCTTTAAACTTTCACTATCCAGGCCAGTAAATTCCAGCCAATTCTGATTAAAATAGATATTATTTCCATCAGCATCGGTATTATTAACCTTCCCGGGCATAAGATCAGCCATTTGGCGGAAATGGGATTCACTTTCCTTAAGCAAATTCTTAGATTTCACCATTTCGCTAACATCAATAGCCATGTTCAGGATACCATATATCTTACCCTGTTCATTCCGAAGCGCTTTATAGGTGAAATTATAATAGCCGGTTTGTAACTTATCGCCAATCATTAGTTGAACCTTATCTTCTTTTCCCCAATAAGTTTCACCGGTAATATAGACCCTTTCTAAAAGTTCAAAGAAAGGTTGTCCTTCCAGTTCGGGTAAAGCTTCCATAAGTTTCTTTCCTATTACATTGCGGGATTTACCCCACAGTTTGATCATCGCATCATTGGCCAAACTTATTTGCATATCCTTTCCAAAGTAAATTGCGGTAGCTACATCGGCTTCGCGTACTATGGTTTCGGTTAAATGCTGTTTTTCCTTAATAATCTTTTCCTTGCGACGTTCTTCATGAATATCCACCACGGTCCCAACCATTCCCTCAAATTCCCCATTTAGGCCAAATTTCGGACTGGCATAATTTACTACCCAGCGGTAGTTCCCATCCTTACTTTTTATCCTGAACCGGTTGCTATAGGCCTCCTGCTTGAGGTTACCCTGGGTTATAGTCGATAATGCATATTCGAGATCGTCGGGATGTACTGCCTCCAGCCAGCCCCTTTGCAAGGCTTCGTTATTTTTTTGACCTGTAAATTCATACCAATTCCGGTTTAAATATTTTGCTCCACCTTCCGGATGGGCTATCCAGATTATAGCCGGAACGGTGTCCACCAGGTCCCTGAGTCTGGTTTCGTTTTCCTCAACTTTTTTGCGTGATAGTACCTGCTCGGTTACATCTACCGCATGTACAAAGATCCCGTCTATTTCATTTTCCTGATTTCGCGTTGGCTGATAAACAAAATTTAAATAAGTCTCTTTTGATTCACCTTCATTATTCTCAAGCTTTATATTTATTTCATTCCCTATAAATGGCTCTCCGGTATTATAAACCTTATCCAGTAATTCAAGAAAACCTTGTTTCCCTATTTCAGGCAAAGCCTCCTTCACTGTTTTTCCCAGAATATCTCTGTTCCCAACTAATTGCAGATAATTATCGTTGGCTACCTCAAAAATATGGGTAGGACCTTTTAGAGTACAGATACTGGCGGGCGCATTAGAAAAAATCTCCTTAAAAACCCTAAGAAAATTCTTTTCCTTCCCTTGCACAGGAGGGTGGTTCTTCAGCTTTTTGAAATTTAACAGGTAAAGTTTTTGTCCGCGGGGAGTCTTTATAGAGGCCGGTTTTAAAATATAGTTACGTAGCCCCTTTTTTCTGCTAAATAAATTGACAGAAACACCTGAAGGCTTTTTACCGGAGTTTTCATTATTCTGCAAATGCGCTTTAAATTCCTGTTTATCCAGACCGGGAAGGGCTTTCAGTATATCATTTCCTTCTTCAACATCCAGCGCAAATCGCTTTTTAAAAACTCTGCTTGCACCTATTATCCTGAAATCTTCATTTATAATAATAAGCGGCTCCTGCAAACAGGATAAAAACTGATTAACAAACGCATAAACCTCATTATCAACCTTAAAGCTAATATCCTTATGCTCGATATCTATGTTTTCTGATGATTTATTGTAGTCCTGCTCGATGGTCCTCTAATTTTTCACTAAAATAAAGGCTTTACCTTAAATGATTGCATAAGTTTTCTTAGGAATTTCTTAAATGTTTAGACCCAAAATTATTTCATCGAACCTTACATAATTCTACTGAGCTAAATACCCGCCATCTATAGGATAGTAAGCACCGGTTGCAAAACTGGACCGGTCTGAAGCCAGCCAAACAAAAAGCTGAGCTACTTCTTCAGATTCTCCCAACCTACCGATTGGATGCGCCGCAACCAACTGATTCAATAAATCTTCATCCAGATCTTTAAGCAGCGGGGTTTTAATAAAAGCCGGGCCAACAGCATTCACGCGAACACCCTTAGCCGAGTACTCCAAAGCAGCACTCTTGGTTAGACCTACTACCCCGTGTTTTGCCGCAACATAGGCCGCAGTATTGGCAAAGCCCACACTACCCAGAATAGAAGATACATTAATAATTGAAGCATTGCCAGTTTTAAGCATTTCAGGAATCTGATATCGCATACCATAAAATACTCCTGAAAGATTTATACCTATCACCTTATTCCAGGCATCAATTTCATATTCACCCACTGGAGCCTGCCCGCCACCAATTCCCGCATTATTAACGGCTATATCCAGGCGCCCAAAATGTTTGATACACTCCTGCACAGCTTTCTCAGAGTCTTCAGGTTTAGAGCTATCGGCTAAAATATGCCTGGCGGTACCTCCATCGTCATTGATTTGGTTAGTTATCTTTTTTACCGCGTCCTCATTTATATCGGTTAATAAAACTTTAGCACCTTCTTCAGCAAAAATCCTGGCGGTAGCCTCTCCTATTCCCGACCCTGCCCCGGTGATAAGGGCTACTTTTCCTTTAAGTTCCATTGCGCGATTTTATTGATTAAGTATCTAAAAATAGATGTTTTAATCATTAAAAAGTATGAGAAAACTCAGGAAATCAATTTTATGTAAATTGCTGCGGAAATTGAACACCAATGAAGAAGTTTTTAATCCTTATAACCCTTATTTTTAGCTGTTTTAACATCCAGGCTCAGGATAAACTTTTACCGGAAGGTTTTGTATACCTGCATCAAATTATTCCCGGAATAAAACTCGACATTCGTTATGCCGGAGAACATAATTTTCTCGGAAAACCTGTGAGGGGATACAATAGGCCAATAGCTATTTTAAGCAGACCTGCTGCTGAAGCTTTGATTAAAGTTCAGGACGAGCTTATAGAACAGGGGCTTTGCCTCAAGATCTTTGATACCTATCGTCCCCAAATGGCAGTTGATCATTTTGTGGCATGGGCCCGGGATCCCTCAGACACCCTCGCAAAACAGGAATTCTATCCCGATGTCCCAAAATCAGAGCTTTTTCAGCGGGGTTATATCTCCTCTAAATCGGGTCACTCTCGCGGAAGCACAGTAGATCTCACTATAATAAATGCTGAAACCGGAAAAGAACTGGACATGGGAAGTTCTTACGATTTCTTTGGAAATATCTCTCATCATGATTCGGAACAAATAACTACAAAACAGAAAACCAACCGCACACTGCTAAAAAACCTGATGAGCAAACACGGATTTCATCCATATCCTGAAGAATGGTGGCATTACAGCCTCCACGGCGAACCTTATCCGGAAACTTATTTTGATTTCCCCGTTGAATAGTGTCCAAAATTGGCTCAGGCTGAAATACCATCTCATTTCTATCGCAGACGAACGAGACCAAGGAATTAAGCATTCTAAAAGTCAGTTTTTGTCGTTTGCATTTCTAATTTTGTAAATCGAAAGCCGAAACTCCTCAAGAATGAAAATACTCCATACCGCCGACTGGCATATTGGCAAAAAACTGCATAAGCATGACCTCTCAGAGGATTTTGAGTTCTTTATTGGTTGGTTGAGCGACTTTATTAAAGAAAAGGAAGTAGACGTTTTAATGGTCTCCGGGGATGTATTCGATCTTGCCAATCCATCTTCAGAAGCAAGAAAACAATATTACCGAGGGCTGCTGAAACTTCGGAAGCTGGACTGTCAACTCATCATTACCGGCGGAAATCATGATTCTCCGGCAATGCTTAACGCTCCACAGGAAATTCTACGGGAACTGGAAATGCATGTCATAGGTGGACTGCCGGAAAACCTGAAAGACCTACTCATCCCCATAAAAAATGCCAGTGGAGAAATCGAGCTGGTAATCGTAGCCATGCCTTATTTGCGGGATGCAGATCTGAGAAGTGCTATCGATGGCCAGACCTATGAAGATCGCCTGGAAGCCGTTCGCATGGGGATTCAGCAGTATTTTGAACAGGCAGCCGGTTTATGCCAGGAAAATTATCCCGGAATCCCTGCTATTGCCATGGGCCATCTTTTTGCCGCAGGAGCTGAAATTTCAGAAAGCGAGCGGGATATACAAATTGGAAACCTGGCGGCATTCAATGCAAATCAGTTTGGGGAATATTTCAATTATATCGCTTTAGGACATATTCATAAACCACAGAAATTAAATGCTGCGGTGCCTACTTATTACAGTGGCTCCCCACTTCCGCTTTCCTTCAGCGAAAGAAAAGATCATAAAAGGATATTACTTTTAAATACCGAAGTTGGCTGGGAACCTGAAAGTATTCCGGTACCGGCTTTCCGCAGTTTGCTAAAAATAAGTGGAAGCCTGGAAGATCTGGAATTAAAACTGAAAGATCCGGGAAACCGAAAAGACCTGGAATCACTTATTGAAGTAGAGCTCACCGAAGAAAATTATAATGCCGACAAGATTCTACAACTTGATACTATAGTAAGCAATTTCGAGCTTGAAGGTTTTAGGATCGTAAAACACCGGGTGAATTTCAGAAACCGTATTGCAGGAGCTTCAGAAATCTACCAGGACAAAAAACTGGAGGATCTCAAGCCCAAAGATGTATTTCTTGAACTGATTAACAGACAGGATTATGATGAAAAAACCAAAGAAGAGATTCTTAGCGCTTTTGAAGAACTGCTGGCTGAAACTTATCAAAATGAAAGTGTGTAAGCTATGAAAATACTTAAAATAGAATTTAAAAATATAAATTCGCTAAAAGGAGCACACGAGATAGATTTTACTCAAGATCCATTTCCAGGAAGTTCCCTTTTCGCCATTACCGGTCCTACCGGAAGTGGAAAAAGCACAATCCTGGATGTGATTTCACTGGCCCTTTTCAATAATATTCCCCGCATGGGGAAGATCTCCACTTCAGAGATCAATAAAACAGGGGCTATCCTCACCCGAAATCAACAAGAGGCCATGGCCGCGGTAACCTACCAGGGAAAATCGGGAAAATACAGATCCCAATGGAGTATTTCTACCGCCCGAACCGGAAATCTTCGCGATTATGCAATGGAGCTCAGCAATGTTGAAACCGGAAAACTGATAGACCTTAAAAAATCGGAAGTTCCCGGAAAGAATGAAGAGCTCATAGGCCTCAATTACAATCAATTTATCAAAGCGGTTCTGCTGGCCCAGGGGGAATTCGCACATTTCTTAAGGGCCAAAAAAGAAGAGCGAGGGGAATTGCTGGAAAAAATAACAGGCACCGGAATTTACAGACAACTGGGCATTAAAGCTTTTCAGAAATATAAAGATGAGAATCGGGAAATTCAATTTCAGCAAAACAGAATTGACGCGATCAAAGAACAGCTACTAAGTGCCGAGCTTTATAAAAAAAATACTGAAGAGCTTAAGCAAAAAGATAAGCTTGAAAACCAGCTAAAAACTGAAATCGAAAAACTAAAAAAGCAGCTCGAATTAAAGGAAAAGATCAGAATTCAGAAAAAAGAGATCAGCACCCGGGAAATTCAAAAGAACACGGCTGAAGAAGAACTAAAAACTTTTGATAAGGAACATGGCTACCCTCTCAAGCAACACGAAAAGATAGAAGACCATGCTGAAGAGCTGCGGAATTGGACGCTTCTAAAGAAAGAGCTCAAAGATCTGGAGGAAGAACAAAAAAAAATTCAGCAAAGCAAAGAGCAAAATACTGCTAATCGAACCGCTTGTTTAAAGGATGCAGCAAACCTGCTTGCTACCCAGGTAACTTCAGAAACCATAATAGAAAGTCTTGACTCATTGTTCAGAAAAATAAGTTTCTTAGATGAAGAAAGACGGGCCAAAGGTCACGAATTCAGAGCGCTTCGAGATCAATTTCAAAGTGAAACCAGGCAACTTCCAATTAAGCTGGCAGAAGAGAATATAAAGAAAACCCGGGAGGAATTAAAGCAACTCGGAGAGGTTTCAGAAGAAAAAAGAAAGAGACTTAAGGAGCAATTAGAAGGCATTGACCTAAAAGACCTTCCTGGACAAAAGCAGCAGTTAAGTGCCCGGTTGGACCTGTCCCGGCAAGCCTGGCGAAAAGAAGAAGAGTTAAAGAAT
This sequence comes from Salegentibacter sp., assembly GCF_036568425.1. GTDB lineage: Bacteria > Bacteroidota > Bacteroidia > Flavobacteriales > Flavobacteriaceae > Salegentibacter. The sequence continues at coordinate 20,750 of NZ_DATCSO010000056.1, forward strand.
ATTGCTGCCGAAGTGAAGAAATTTCAGACAGAAGAGGAAAGTCTAAAACCGAAAATAAAAAGCTTACCAGGGGAAATCGAAACTGCAAAGAACAAATGTGAACTGCTAACAGAACGCCGGGAAAAGCTAAACCTGAAAAAACAGAATCATCTTCTGCAGGCAAAATTTGAAGAACAGCGACATATTCTGGAAGATGGAAAACCTTGTCCACTATGTGGAGCTCTGGAACATCCTTTTGCCAATGCCCTTCCTGGAAAGGATGATGCTCTTGAAACCGAAATAAAGGAAACTGAAGAAGAGCTTTCTACCTGGAGCAAAAAACTAAGCGTCACCGAAGCCGATCTAAGACACCATAGAACGAGGCAGGAAGCTTTGCGAAAAGAAATAAAAAACATCCAGACTCAGCTTTATGCCCAAAGAGAAAACTTTGAGGAAAAGTATGGCCATCTCAAACCGGCAGAAACTAATAGTTGGGAAAAACTTTGTGATAACTGGCAGGGGAAATTAAATAGCCTTGAAGCCTGGGAAAAGGAACAAAATTCCCTGCAAGCCATTGAAGCCGGGATCCCTTTACTCGATAAGCTCATGAAAGTCCTGGAAAAAGGTAAAGAAATTAGTCAGGAAAGAGAAAATCTCTATAAGGGGCGGGATATCTCTGAAGACACCGGAGATCTGAAAACCCGCTGGACCCGATTATCACAGGAAGAAAAACACTTAAATAGCAGTCTGAAAAACTTAAAAGATAAACTTGAATCTCACAGCAGGAACTTAAGTGACCTCGAAAATGAATTACTCCCTGCACTTCAGGAAAAAGGTTTCCCCAATATTACTACAGCCAGGAAAGCTCTCATGCCTGAAGCTGAATGTCGCGCCTTGCGGGTAAAAAGGGAAGAAATTCACAAAAGGATAAACGAGGCCATCTCTTCTCTAAAGTTATTGGACTCCCAACTTGATGAGTTTAAAAAATCTGACCTATCTGATTCTGAAGATCATCTACAGGAGCAGCTAAAAGAAAAGCAACAAAAGCTTACAGAAATTTCGGCGGCTTGCAGGGAACTTTTCAGCAGCATTAAAAACCACGACAATAATCTTAAACAGCTACAGGAGATCGGGATGCAGATAGCCGAAAAGGAGAAAAAGATTAGACGCTGGCGACTGCTGGATGAACTCATTGGCGATTCCAAAGGCAAGAAATTCAATGATTTCGCACAGGACCTGAGCTTGAGTCAGTTACTACACCTGGCAAACATCAGACTTAAGGACCTTAGCGACCGCTACCGCATAGACAAACCCGAAAACCAGGAAGATGATGGGCTGGTGGCAATAGACGAGCATATGGGTGGGCAGAGACGTTCAGTTAAAACCCTTTCAGGCGGCGAAACCTTTATCCTGAGTTTATCCATGGCCCTGGCGTTATCAGACCTGGCTTCACGAAATGTAGAGATCAATTCACTTTTTATAGACGAAGGTTTCGGCACGCTCGATCCGGAAACCCTGGACCAGACTCTGGACACCCTGGAGAAACTACAGGCGGAAAGCGAGAAGACAATAGGAATCATTAGCCACGTAGATTCGCTGAAAGAACGTATCGCCACACAAATACAATTACAGCGGAACGGACAGGGTTACAGCAGCCTGGAGATCATTGGTTAGTTCTATTTTTCCTGCAATTAAGAAAAAATGGATCCGATACCAACATAGAAAAATATGACAGCTAGATCCCAGGAATATTAAAAATTGTTAACTACAATAAATCCTTAGGGCTAAAAATATATCTTGCATCATCTAATTTAATAATAAATATGGCCTCAGGATTATTTGCACTTCTGGATGATATAGCAACTTTAATGGATGATGTTGCGGTGATGAGTAAAGTCGCCGGAAAGAAAACCGCCGGACTTCTGGGCGATGATTTGGCGGTAAATGCCGAAAAGGCCTCCGGTTTTGTGTCTTCAAGGGAGTTACCGGTGCTTTGGGCCATTACAAAAGGCTCATTTCTGAATAAGCTAATCATCCTGCCACTCGCATTTCTGTTGAATGCATTCTTTCCGATTGCCATTACGGTAATTCTGGTAATAGGCGGACTTTACCTGGCCTATGAAGGCGCTGAAAAGATTTTTGGTTATTTTTTCCATCACGCCCCAAAAACTGAAACCCCAAAACTCGAAAAACTTTCTGAAGAAGAAGTTCTTGGCAAAGAAAAAGAGAAAATAAAATCAGCTATCCTTACCGATTTTATACTATCGGTAGAAATTGTGATCATAGCTCTAAGCAGTGTTGAAAGTGGAGATCTGCTCACTAAAATTCTTGTGGTAACCATTATCGCCCTGATAGCAACCGTAGGGGTTTATGGAATTGTGGCCCTGATAGTTAGAATGGATGATTATGGGCTTAAGCTTATCGCGTTAAATGAAAGTAAAAACAGCTTTTCTGATAAAATGGGCCATTTTCTGGTCAATGCCTTACCAAAGGTAATTAAAGGCCTTACCATTATTGGAACCATAGCTTTGCTTCTGGTATCAGGAGGTATTTTTGTCCATAATATTGATTTCTTCCACGGGCTGTTTGATAATCTTCCCGGTATTCTCGTTGAGTTCCTACTTGGACTGGTGGTTGGATTCGTGGTTTTACTTATCATCAAGGTTGGCAGCAAACTTTGGAAAAGCTTTAAGAGTTAATTCTAAACAAAAAACTCCATACCTCACCAGCTGCTCAGGCCTCAGGTATATTATCTATTCCAGGTCTTATCCGGCAGCTCCTCCCCAAATTGTAACCAAATGAAGGACAGCAATCTTTAAGTCCCTGCCTGTAAGTAGCTTGCCTTCATTCCCTCCAACCTGTTTTCAGCTATATCCAGAGAGGCTTCATAAGCATTGGGAAAAGAATGATCCTGAAGTAAGCTTCGGTAATAAGCGATACCTTCCTGTAGACTTTTAGCAAAATTATTCTGATTTCTCAGACTTTTCTTATCGGGATTTTTAGTCCCTTTCAGCTCTTCTTCAAAATAATCCAGGTACAATTCCAGTTCTTTTATAAACATATGGGGTCTGGCTTTGTTGCTAAGCAAATCCTTTCTTCCGTAGATATGATCGGTCATTTCCTGGAGGGAAGCGATCTTAGAGTAATTAGCGATATTTGGTCCCGGACAAATGGTCACCGCTTCCAGTTTTTTCAGGAAAGGCTCCTTATAATTTACCGGCGCGGCATTGCTCAGGCCTATACAAAGACACTCTTTTGCCAATACCTCATCCAATTGTTTTTTAAATTCCTGTTCCGGCAATCCCGCTTCCTCCAGCTGCTTCACCTTAAATTTCTGATATTTAGTGGACGCCGTACAAATAGGTTGCTCGGTGAATTCGGTATTAGAAATCAGGTACTTTTCGGTACAAGGACTACCGGGTTTTTCATTTTTAATTCTATCCAGCTTTTCCTTTTCAGCGCTGGTATCTTTAAGGTAATTGAAGCGAACGCCCAATGGAGAATTCTTGCTCAATACCACATCCTTCTCCCCTGCCTGGCTTAAAAGTTCAAGGGTATCTTCATCCACTGTTGTCGCTTCCGGACAAAGTAGAAAAGGTGTACCCCAACCGGTACTATCCACCCCATATTTGCTTTGCAAAAATGTGGCCTCTTCCGCAGTTCCTATCCCACCCTGAACGGTAATCTTAATTGGGTGCGGTTTTTCAAAACCAGGCTGACCTTTCGCTTTGATTGCCGAATCATATATCCTGAAAAGCTCTTCAGCTAATTCTTCTCTTTTATTGCTGAATTCCTCCAGGATAGGACCAAGCAGTAAACCCTGAGTGGCAAAAGCATGCCCCCCACAGTTGAGCCCCGATTCTATTCTGAATTCACTCACCCATATCCCTTTTTTAGCAAGATATTTCCCTTGAATAAGCGCCGAGCGATAATCACTCACCTTGATTACTATCCTCTTGCTGAAACTTCCCCAGGCTTTGGCATCAAATTCCCTGAAGTTTTCCAGGTAATTGTACAGTCGTGGATTCATCCCCGCTGAAAAGATCACTGCCGAATTATCAAGGCTGCTTTGAGCATATGCTTTCAATGCTTCCAGGGCATCCGAGCCGTTTTCGATTTCTACCCCTGAAGAATCAAAATTATTCTTATCTACCTTCGTCATTATATTCACCTCAATAGCCCCTGCCTTAACCTCTTTTCGTAGAAACTTCTCCAAAGTTCTTTTTAACTCTGCATCGCCAGTTTTAATGAATTCCTGATATTTTTCTTTTAATCCACTATTTTCCGGCAACATCTCAAAATATTTAACCAGGTCTGACCCTGTTTCAAAGGCAGAATTCCTGATTTTTTCCAGGCGGTTATGAACATTCCGGTTTACCAGGTCCAGGTAATCGGTGATGCGACGGGAGCGGTAATTCTCTTCCTTGTTAGAGATCGGAACATAGGTTTCTCCGGTATTCTGGTAATAATATTTTCGCATTGTCTCAATAAGGTTATCCTCAATGATGGAAAGCGCCGAGCTTATTCCAAAAGCGGCAACCTTAACTGGAGAATCTATTGTAAATGCAATACCCATTACAGGAATATGGAACTGGTGCGGAGAAAATGTATTCATAGTTTAATAATTTAAGCCGATAAAGGTGAGCAATCAACAGGCCTTAAAATATGAGCAGCATCATATTTTAGAAATTTGTATTAAAGTTGTCGTTCTTCTTTAACGAAGCATTTTTTGTATCTTCAGCCTAACCGTAACCAATTTAAAATATCGATTATGAAAAGCGCATCTCTTAGCAAAAACCTGAAATACAATGATTCAAAACCGGCTGTAGAAATTTTAATGGATACCGATAGCAGCAAGGAAATCCGTATCCTGATGAAAAAAGGCCAGGTGATGAAGGAACATAAAACCTCCTATCCCATTATGGTAGAAATCTTCGAAGGCAGGATATCCTTCGGCGTTAACGGCAATACCCATCAACTTGAAAAAGGCGATCTGGTATCCCTGGAGGCCAGTATACCTCATGATCTAACAGCCGAAGAAGACAGTACCATAAGGCTTTCCCTTTCCAAGGCAGATTCCGTGGAAAGAGTAAAAGAAGTGGCTAAAAAAAGTTAGGATATAAAGGGCATTATATAGATTCCCTACAACGAAAAGCCATACTTCAAAGCGAGAAATGATCCAGATAGCTAGCCGGCAAACGAATTCAGGAAAGCTTCTCAGGGATTTCATATCTCGCTTTGAGCTCTTTCATATCCAGCTGCTTCCCTATCGCCTCATTAACCAGGATAAACTCATAGATATTTTCCTTGTCTATTATTCCCAGCAGTTTTCCGTTTTGCACTACAGGTGCCACCGATATTTTCTGCGTCAGAATTTGCTGATATACCTCCTGCAATGGCATTTCCGGGTCAAGACTAAGGAATTCGGTTTGCATGGCATCAATTACCGGGGAAGAATTTCCTTTTTCAGATAATCCCTTTATCAGGTCGTTACGGCTTAGAATACCCTGCACTTTACCTTCTTCCACGATCACAAAGTCGTGGGCCTGACCGTCAAGTAATAATCCCACGGCTTTACCCAAATTGTCTTCCGGATTAAGTCGTGCAAACTGTTTCATTAGTATATCTTTAACCTGATAGCCCCTAAGCGAGGTTTTGGTCATTTCCATTTCAGCTTCAGCCCCGGCGCCCAAATAGATAAAAATTCCTATAAAAACAAGGAAAATATTGGCGTATAGCCCTAGAAAAACAAACCCAATAGCCAAAAACTGTCCTATCCCTGCCGCGATCTTTGTTGCCTTCCCCCGTTCAAACTTAAATAATAATAAAGCCCGCAAAATTCTTCCTCCATCCATAGGAAAGGCCGGAATAAGATTGAAGATCGCCAGGATCATATTAGCAAAGAGCAGGTTATACCAGAATCCCACGCCGCTGAAGTTCATTAGGTTGAGCGATTCAGAAAAGGAAGGAATACTATTAAAAGCCCAAAGCCCCAGAAGGATAGCTATCCCTATTATAAGGTTAACCAGAGGCCCGGCAATGGCCACCAAAAGCTCCTGCATAGGTTTTTCAGGAAATTTCTCCAACCGGGCAAGACCACCAATTGGCAAAAGGGTAATGCTTTTGGTGTCAATATGGAATCTTTTAGCCGTTAAGGCATGGCCAAATTCGTGAAGGGTGACACATAAAAAGAGCGCCAGGATAAAAACAACTCCCTGGAAACCCTGCATCATATCCTGCTCCAGGCGGTAATGCAGAATAAAAATCCAGATCAGCAATATCATAAATGTCCAGTGCACCGAGACTTTTATCCCGGCAATACGCCCAAGATTTAAAGACCATTTCATTTCCATAATCCTAACCTGTTATTTAGCTTTCAAAAAAGCACGAAAACTATTCTACTTAAATTTACTGAATTTTGATAGATTTTTACTCCACTTCTTCGGAAAGCTTTGGGCCGGGAAGGTTTTTTAAGACCTTAAATGTCGCCGGTAAATTTCATAAAATATGGAAACTCCGGTAGGGATAAGCGCATCGGGGAAATCATAGTCGGGATTGTGAAGAGCCGGGCAGTTCTCCCCGGCACCCAGACCAAAAAACGCCCCTTTAAAATGTTGAGTAAACAAGCCGAAATCTTCCCCCCATTTAAAGGGCTGCTCCCTCTCCCTGATATGTAAGCCCAAATGATTACCCGCCAATCTGATAGAATTTACGGCTTCTGGCAGGTTATTCGTAGCATTAAATGCTTCGGTATAATAGAAAATCATACCTAAGCGGTGAGCATCTTTAATACGTAAAAGAAACACCTCTATCCTATCCTGCAAAGCCCTCATCTGGCTCTGGGTCCAGGTACGCAGGGTAAAATGCAGTTCTGCTGCTCCGGCCGAAACCCCATAGGCAATGCTACCAAGTTTTACATGAACAGGAGTTATGAGTTTAAAATCTTCTTTCTCAGGACGATTATCAGACCAAAGCTGCATCTGCAGGAGGATCTCTGCCACAGCCGATGCCGGGTTAACCCCCTTTTCAGGTTCGGCGGCATGTGCGGTTTTTCCTTTGAGCTTAATCACCAGACTGCTTACCGAGGCAGTAAAACCCCCGTTTTTTATCAGAAGCTCATGCATAGGAAAACCCGGCAAATTATGAAGGCCGAAAATAAAATCAGGCTTCAATTTCTGAAAAAAACTTTCCTTTAGAATGGCGGCAGCCCCCTTTCCTGTTTCTTCTGCAGGTTGAAACAAAAGAGCTACTTTCCCTTTTTCAGGCGGATGTTTCGCAAGACAATATGCAAGACCCAGCAGAATAGTGGCATGGCCGTCATGACCACATTTATGAGAAACCCCCTCCGTCCGGGACCTATGTTCAAAGTCGTTGATCTCGGTAATCGGTAAGGCATCAAGTTCTGCCCTGAAAACTATGCTTTCTCCCGGTTTCCTACTATCGAAAACCGCTATAATTCCGTGACAGTTCCGGGTGTTTAGGATTTGGGTTGGATTTAATTTCTGCAGGTAGGCGGTGATTCTTGCCGCAGTTGAACTTTCATTACCTGAAACTTCAGGATTTGCATGTAGCAACTTCCGGAAAGAGATAAGTTCGTTGATTGTTTCAGGATTCAAATTCATTAGATGAATATAATAGTTTTTAGTCCGAAAATAGGGATGATTAAATAATATATGGCCACAAAATTCCACCTTGAATTCTAAAATTCCGTAAATTAAGACTATGAAAAAGCATTATAATATCGTTATCGCCGGAGCCGGGGGAATTGCTGAAGCCGCTGCACTGCTTCTGGCAGAATGGAGCGAGATAAGCCCGTCCATTTTTATAGGAAACCGCACGCTCTCTAAGGCTCGGAATTTAGTCAATTGGGTTAAAGAGGGAACCACTAAAAATTGTAAAATAAAAGCTTTTCATCTCACGGAAGAGGAAGTGACCGGGGAAATGCAAGACATTCTACAAAAAGCAGATATCATTTTAGATTGTTTACCTGGCAGCATTGCCCCCAGAATTGCAACACTGGCAAAAACCCATAAGTTAGATTACGTCAATCTCACCGAGTATGTCGCCGAGACCAACCAGATTATAGGCCTGGCCCGGAATGCAGACTCCGGTTTTGTGCTTCAAAGCGGACTGGCCCCGGGATATATCAATATTCTGGCGATGGCCCTTTTTAATGATTTCTGTAAAGAATTTGGAGTGAATAAAGTTGATAAACTGGAATTTAAAGTGGGAGCACTTACTAAAAATGCTGTTTCGCCACATTATTACGGTTTCACCTGGAGCCCCGTAGGCGTTGCTACGGAATATTTGAACAAAGCCCTGGTACTCCGGGATTTCAAAAAAACCAGTCTCCCATCCCTCTCAGACCGGAAACGTATTATCATTAATGGAGTAACTTATGAAGAAGACCTTACCTCGGGCGGAGCTGCTGATCTACCCGATACCCTGGTTGGTAAAGTAGGTAGTCTTGACTATAAAACCTTAAGACATCCTGGACATTACGCCTGGGTGGAGACACAACTGGAGAAAACCGGAAATGGACCTGAGGCGATAGAAGATTTACAGGGTATAATGCAAAAGACAATCCCTAATATAGAAGAGGATCAAATCATTCTTTATGCTGCAGTACAGGGAAGAGACGACTCAGGAAACCTACAGAGGAGGGAAATTTCAAAACGTATTCTACCCCAGCTGGTTGGGAGACACAAATTAAGAGCCATCCAAACCACCACCGCAGCCGGCTTGCTACAATGCGCCCAGATAATTCTGGAATCAAATAAAAAAGGGGTTCTACTGCAAAGCATGATAAATCCAGAAGAGTTTCTGAATGGGGATTTCATCAACCGGGTTTACGGGAAAATTTAAAAAGATATTTATTAGTTGTCACTTCGAACCCTTCTACTATAGTGCGTCCTGAGCAAAGTCGAAATGCTCAGGCCAGGCTCTCTTGAGACCAGGTCGGGCGGGTACAAAAAATAAGCCGCTCCCAAAGGAAGCGGCTTACAGCATTTTTCTTTAGCTCTGTAATTATATTCAGCTTAGAGTTTTGTCACCTTCACATAATCGATGATAAATTCTGCGGGGAATATAGAATCATCCACCTCAGGACCTCCAAAATTACCTCCCACTGCCAGGTTTAAAAGCAAGTAGAACGGATGATTATATGGATAGGTTTCCTCGTTCTTTACTTCAGGAGAGAAAGTATAAGTCTTTTCATCATTAATGAAGAACTCGATAGCATCCTCACTCCAATCCATTCTAAAAACCTGGAAATCCTGAGTAATGCCAGGTACGTGTGTACTTTGGATATTCTCGGTTTCTCCGTGGCTCGCCGGGGTGTGTAGCGCATTATGAAGCGTATCGGGCTGGCGGCCCACGAACTCCATAATATCTATCTCTCCTGAAGCAGGCCAACCCACTTCACCGATATTATTCCCTAACATCCAGATCGCCGGCCAGAGGCCATGACCATCGGGTAGTTTAGCACGTACCTCTACGCTGCCGTATTTAAACTCGACCTTATCTTTGGTATTAATCTTTCCGGAGAAATATTTATCGCCTTGTTTAATAGCCTTAATGATAAGCTTACCATCTTCTACGTTTACAAATTCCCGGTAATAGCCCTGGCGTTCGTTATTTCCCCAGCCGCAAAGATCGGGACAACCATCGCCTTCTTCATAGTTCCAATACTCCATATTGAGCTTATCCCCGTCAAAATGATCCTCAAAAACCACATTGCTTTCTTTTAAAATGAATTCAGCTTTTTGAAGATCGCGGGAATTACCGCCAACAAAAACTTCAAACTCACCAGCTTCAGCTTCCCATCTTTTGTTAACATTATAGAACTTAAGCATTTCTTCATCTATTGTGAAATTAACACTTTTACTTTCTCCGGGAGCAAGAGTCACCGCTTCAAAAGCTTTAAGTTCTTTTACAGGACGTGTAGTACTGGCCACAAGGTCATGAATATAAAGTTGTACTATCTCCTTACCTTCAACATCCCCGGTATTAGTTAACTCTACACTCACCTCAATACTTCCGCCAGTTTCCATCTCTTCTGAAGACAGGCTTAATTTACCATATTCAAAATCGGTATAACTAAGTCCAAAACCGAAGGGGTAAAGTGCATCTTTTCGTTCATCGGTATAGGCTGAGTAAGTCACGTGCTCCTCGCTGGAAGGACGTCCTGTGTTTTTCTGATTATAATATAGAGGCTCCTGACCTACAGCTCTGGGAAAGGAAACCGGTAGCTTAGCGGAAGGATTATACTTTCCGAAAAGCACATCGGCAATCGCATTCCCGCTTTCAGTTCCAAGTTGCCAGGCCACTGCTATAGCAGGAATATTTTCAGAAGCCCAGGTGATCTCCAAAGGTCTTCCGTTAATAAGAACCAACACAACATTCTGGTTCACCTTATATATCTCTTCCAGCAATTCCTGCTGAAGTCCGGCCAGGCCAATATTCACCTGACTCCTGCCTTCACCGGACTGGAAGGCATCTTCTCCAAGTGCCATCACCACAAGATCGGCTTTTTCGGCAGTTTCAATCGCCTTTTTAAAACCGGACCTATCGGTTTCATTTATCTCCAGTGGCATTAGGAAACTTCTTTCCCCAACCCCAAGATCTGCGCCCTTAGCATAAGTAACATTTACATTTTTACCAGCGGCATTTTTGATTCCTTCCAGAACCGAAACAGCCGAATTAGCTTCTCCCTGCGCTCTCCAGTTTCCTATTGGAGTGTCTTTATCATCGGCAAGGGGCCCGATAACAGCAATATTCTTAACAGAAGATTTCAGCGGAAGCAGGCCCTTTTCATTTTTCAGAAGCACAATAGATTTTTTTGCGATATCGCGGGCAGTAGCCCTGTGTTCTTCATACGGTACTTGCTTTTGAAGCTCAGAATTCGAATAGCGATAAGGATCATCGAAAAGTCCCATTTTGAATTTAACCCTCAATACTCTTCTTACCGCTTCATCTATATACTTCATGCTAACTTTTCCTTCTTCTACCAACTCTTCAAGGCTGGACTCATAAGCTCCCCCCTCCATATCCATATCACTTCCGGCATTAAGAGCGATTTGGGCAGCATGTTTCTTATCTTTCGCAAAGCCGTGTTCTATCATTTCCGGAATAGAACCCCAGTCTGAAACCACAAATCCATCCCAGTCCCATTTTCCTTTTAGGATATCTCTTTGCAAAACTTTATGTCCGGTTGCAGGGGTGCCATCAATATCATTAAAAGCGTTCATTACCGTTGCTACTCCGGCTTTTGCCGCAGCTTTAAAGGGAGGTAACAGGGTATTATGAAGTTCATTATCTCCTACATGAACGGTATTATAATCCCGCCCTGCTTCAGCAAAACCGTAGCCTACAAAGTGTTTTGCAGTAGCGGCAATGGTTTTTTCATCAGCGAGATCATCGCCTTGGTAGCCTTTTACTTTTGCGACAGCTACAAGAGAAGTTAAATAAGGATCTTCTCCCGACCCCTCCATAATTCTGCCCCAACGGGCATCACGGGAAATATCTATCATAGGAGAGAAGGTCCAGTTCACCCCATCAGCTACAGATTCCAGGGCGGCGATTCGTGCCGATTCTTCCATTGCTTCGAGGTCCCAGCTAGCGGTTTCTCCCAGTGGGACCGGGAACATTGTTTTGTAGCCATGAATTACATCATAACCAAACATCAGTGGAATCTTAAGGCGGGAATTTTCCATAACCAGCCTTTGTGCTTCAGCGGTAGCTTCCGGCGAAAGTACATTCAGCATAGAGCCTACCCGGCCATTCTTAATATTTTCTTCTTTTTGCTTGTTATCCATTTCAGAAGCCGGACCGGTAAGGTCCCAACTCCCGTTGTATTGTACCAACTGCCCAACTTTTTCTTCCAAAGTCATTAGTGAAAGCACTGAATCTACTTTGGTCTCCACATTTTTGACCGAGCTTGGTATCTCTGAATTTTGTCCCGTTAGCGTTAGGCTTCCGAAGAGGAAAAGGACTATCAGGTTAATATTTTTCATCTTAAATCAATTTATAGGTTACCCCTTCTGATAAATTTCCTGTTTGAAATTTATCAGTTAAAATCTTCCATAAGCCTGGTATCACCCCCGGTTCTCGGGGGTGCCCAGGACTTTGGACAACCAGATTTTCTGGCTAATTCTCAAAGTTTATTGAAATACCCTGATATAATCTACTTCCATTGAAGATTGAGCAAAATCAGGATCAATATCACCTCCAAAGGTTCCACCCATCGCTACATTGAGGATAAGGAAGAAATCTTTATTGAAGGGGGAATCAGGAGTGTTTTCATAGGTATGGTAAACTTCACCATCAACCAGGAAGACAATCCTCTCAGGAGACCACTCCATAGTATAGGTGTGGAAATCATCGCTCACACCATCTACCATGATAGTATTGCCATCGGCATCACCACCAGATCTTCCTTCATAGTGAAGGGTACCGTGAATAAGGTTCTGGTCGTTTCCTGCATGCTCCATGATATCTATCTCTCCGGTTTGCGGCCAGCCCACCTCATCGAAGTCGGAGCCAAGCATCCAGATCGCAGGCCAGGTGCCAGCGCCTTCAGGCAATTTAGCACGGGCTTCTACCCTTCCGTAGGTAAATTCAAAATTATCTTTAGTGGTAATTCTGGAAGAAGTATAATCGAAACCTTCCTTGTCTTCAGCTTTGGCGGTAATCACAAGATTACCACCACTAATTACTGCATTGTCTTCAGTATAATACTGAGACTCCTGGTTACCCCAGCCGTTTTCACCGTTTCCGGTCTCGAAGTTCCAGATTGAAGTGTCAAGATCGCCATCGGTATCGAAGTCGGCTTCCCAAAGCAACTCATCGTAC
>NZ_DATCSO010000057.1:0-8346 GCF_036568425.1 Salegentibacter sp.
AGTTGAAATTGATGATTCTCTTTTTGATCTATATAGAATTCTAAAGCTTGTTTCATTTTATAATTTCGAGTTCCTGCTGCAATTTCTTCGGAAGCCCCTGCACCACAAGATCATAGGAATGATCGGTTAGTTCAAAGACCAGCGAAGGATTTATTTGGCCGTCTAATATAAGGCTATTCCAGTTTTTTTTATTCATATGATACCCCGGAAGGATATGGCTTTCGTAAGTTTCTCGCAATTCCATGGCCCGCTCCGGATCGCATTTAAGATTTACAAATAAAGGCACCTTGTCTAATGCAGCTAAGGCAAACATTTTACCCATCACCTTAAACACAAGAGTATCGGGCCCGAAAGGTAGTTCTTCGGTGACGCCTTTTTTACTGATGCAGTAATTTCTAAAAGTTTCGATGTCCATAAAAAATTGTCATTTCCGCGAAGGCGGAAATCTCATTTCCCTATTTCGCCTAAATGCGTGTATTTAAAGCCGGTCTCATATTTGAGGCCGTAGCCCAGCATTCTATCAAATGAAGCGTGGGCGAACAAAATTACGCCTATTAATTGAATTACTTCATTCTGAAGACCGAAGCCTACCAACCAGATTAAAATCGCGAGGCCTTTATGGTGAAAAGTATTATAGAGCAGTGCCCCGGGTTTATTTCCGAAGAGATAGCCAAGCATTCCGAGATCGGGTGCGAGGAAGAGGGCCAAAAATGACCACCAGGCAAAGTCGAGCTGACTAAAGGCAAAAATTCCCACAAGGAACATCGCGAGTTCTTCCAGTTTGAGGGTGAATTTCATAATTACAGCAGTTTATACAAAACAGGTTTGGAGGGAGTGGCGTCGTTCTCGAAAGAAGCGATTTGCAGATTTAAAAGGTAATTCCCATCGGGAATGGAATTAGGAACGTAAATAAGCTCTGAGATCGTCGCATCAAAACGGGTGTTTTTAGGATAATTCCAAAAGGCTTTATGAGCCAGGAGTTTCCCATCATCCTTCTCCTTGTCTACCGATGGCAGGTCGATTAGCAAATGTTGCACCCCACAATCCCGAATATAAGTAGCGGCATTCTCACTTAAAAACGGCCAATTGGTATGAGAATATTTCCGACTGCGTTTTTCATTATAATTTGGAAGTGTTCTTATCACCAGAGCATCGGTCTCATCTTTTCGAAGTTTTTGGCTAATCATAGCTTGTGTAATCTCCATATCCTCCAGCCATTTTTCCGGAGTTACGGAAATCACTTTTGCCGGAAAGAAGAAATTCTTCAAAGTTTGATTGATGCTATAGAATTCTCTTGTAATATGTCCCACGCATTCGGTGTGTGTACCGTGAGCGTGAGGATTGAATTTTACATTATTGAAATTTACCGCAGCACCCTCAGAAACCTTCCCTATAAAATCGCCATCTTTCACCGGCTCTATCACCGGAGCGCCCAGGTACCAGGCTATGGGATTTTTGGAATCACCCCGTAAACCCAAAGAAATATCCAGAGGTTTGGAAAGGTCTATCTGATAAGATTTGTCCTTATGGTTAATGTTCGCCAGCATCTTGTAAAATTACGAAAAGGGAAAGAAAATTATTTGAATATTTACAGGCATTTAATGAAGGTAGAAAAGATCAGCGGCGATCCCATCGCTGAGAAATTTCCCTTTAGCCGTGATATGCAAAACCCCATCCCTTTCTTCCAGAAGGTGCTTTTGCTGAAGTGGGGCTGCATTTTTCAGAAAATGCTGTTTGTAATCAGTTCCGAACTTTTCTTCTACCTCCACCAGGGACACCCCAAACTTAGTGCGCAGGCGGGTCATCACATATTCATTGAACTTATCGGCGGTAGTGAGCTTTTCTATTTGCTGTGGGAGATTAGCTTTTTCCAGGGCCTTGATGTAAAGGCTGTTATTGCTAATATTCCATTTTCGGGCATTCCCATCGTAGGAATGGGCCGAAGGGCCTATCCCCAGGTAGGCTTTACCAAGCCAATAGGCGGTGTTGTTTTGTGAAAAATAACCGGCTTTCCCGAAATTCGAAAATTCATAATGCTCAAATCCGTTTTTGGTGAGCGTTTGCACCAGAATTTCAAAATGTCGCCGGGCAGCTTCATCATCAACGGGTTTAACTTTGCCTTTTTCGATGAATTTCTGAAGTGCGGTATTGGGTTCTACGGTAAGGGCGTAGCTTGAGATATGAGGTACTCCGAGGTCGAGGGCGATTTTCATGTTTTTCTTCCAGCGCTCATCGCTCATCCCAGGCACGCCATAAATAAGATCGATGGAAATATTTTTGAAATATTTACTGGCCAGCTGAATGCTTTCCAGGGCTTCGGTGGCATTATGTGCACGGTTCATCAATTTCAGGTCTTCTTCAAAAAAGGACTGTACGCCAATACTAAGCCGATTGATCTTTGAAGCGGCCAGCATTTTTAATTTTTCTTCTGAAAGATCATCGGGATTGGCTTCGAGCGTGATCTCAGGCTTTTCTGAAATATTATAATTGGAATAAACCGTTTCAAAAATGCGCTTCAGATCATCTGATTTTAATAAACTCGGCGTGCCACCACCAAAATAGATGGTTTGATATTCTGAAACTGAAAGTTCATCCTTTCGAAGTTCCAGTTCCCTGCACAGCATTTTCACCACCTGGTCTTTTTTCTTTAGCGAAGTCGAAAAATGGAAGTCGCAGTAATGACAGGCCTGCTTGCAAAAAGGGATGTGGATGTAGATACCAGCCATCAGTTATCAATTATCGTTTAACAGTGATCAAATACTTCTTATTTATTTTTAGGCTTTAAACGGGTGGATTTTAATATAACCAGAATCCTTTAAAAGTGATAACCAATATTTTGTTTCCAGACTTTCTTTATAGGCAATTGAAATTTTAGCCGAAAAGTCTGGGTTGGAAATTGCTCCATTAGCCTCAGCTACGTTTGCCCCAATCGAAGTCCCACTTTTCAACAATTGCTTTGAAAGAACATAATCTCGTTTCTGATTCATTAAAACCTTACATAACTCTATTATTTCTAAAGCAAAAGAATAGGATTTTTCAGATAACATATTATCAGTTGATTTGTTCATTATTAATTTTTAATGTTAACTGTTAATTGCTAAATGTTATTTGATTTTTTTCGGATTCTGTTTCACAAAAGCTTCCCAGCCGGTGTAGCTCTTGCCCACTTCGGTGCGGCCTGAATTATAAAAATGACAAACCGCCGCCGCCAACCCATCGGTTGAGTCGAGATTTTTGGGTAAAGTTTTCAGGTTAAGCAGACTTTGGAGCATCCTGGCCACCTGTTCTTTGCTGGCGTTTCCATTCCCGGTAATCGCCATTTTTATTTTCTTCGGAAGGTATTCGGTGATGGGGATCTGCCGGGAAAGTCCGGCAGCCATCGCAACCCCTTGCGCCCTGCCCAACTTAAGCATAGATTGCACATTTTTCCCGAAGAAAGGAGCTTCAATGGCGATCTCGTCAGGATTGTAGGTGTCAATAAGTTCTATGGTTCGCTCAAAAATGAGCTTTAATTTGATGTATGGATCGGAATATTTACTAAGCTGCAATTCGTTGAGTTGCAGGAACTGCATTTTTTTATTTTCCACCTTGATAAGTCCGAAACCCATTATCGTGGTTCCGGGATCGATTCCTAAAATAATTTTTTCGCTCTTCAAAATCGCAGTTGGGGTTTATAGCCGTCAAAAATTACGTAATTTCGGGCAACCAGCAAAGCTAAGGAATTCTAAGGCCCAATGATAATTTTCATTTTTATAAGTATCGCCTATCTCATCCTGATGATCTCCCTGATCTACGGCTGGCAGCAAATCCCTGAATTTTCACCTGACTTTTCCCCTAAGGAAACCGGATTTTCCATTGTTATCCCTTTCAGAAACGAATCTGAAAATTTACCTGTTTTACTGAACTCACTGGCAGACCTGCAATACCCTGCCCACAAATTTGAAATACTTTTGGTCGATGATGCCTCAGAAGATAATTCGGTGAAATCTTGCAAGGAATTTCAGGAAAAACACCCCCACTTCAGGATTAAAATCCTGGAAAATGAACGTCGGTCGAATTCCCCAAAAAAAGATGCCATCTCTACAGGGATTGAGATAGCTGAATTCGATTATATCCTCACCACCGATGCCGATTGCATAGTCCCAAAACTCTGGCTGCAGGTATTTAATGATTTTATTATAAAAGATGGCTATTCGCTAATTGCAGGACCTGTCTCCCTCTTTTCTTCTGAAAGCAGGAAAAATATGAAGCCTTTCCGAGTTTTTGAAGAGCTTGACGTCTTAAGTCTCCAGGCGGCAGGAGCAGGTGCTTTTGGAATGGAGCAGGCCTTTATGTGTAATGGAGCGAATTTATGTTACAGCAAAAATGCATTCTTTGAAGTAGATGGTTTCAGTGGGAATAACAAGATAGCTAGTGGGGATGATGTGTTCTTACTTCAAAAATTTCAGCAGAAAAAATATAAAGTAAATTTTCTAAAGAGTAAGGAGGCCATTGTACAAACTCAAGCCCAGAAGAATTTTCGAGCATTGGTCTCGCAACGGGTTCGCTGGGCAGCCAAGGCACCGGCATATAAAAGTTTGTTCTCCAAATTAGCAGGAGTTATTGTGTTATTGATGAATGTCGGACTTGTTCTGGCAGCGGTATTGGCCTTGATGGAGATTTGGCCTTATTATCCTGTGTTAATCATTTTTCTTTTGAAATTTAATTTTGATTTCGGACTTCTATATCTTTCTGCAAAATTCTTTAAGCGCGAAGAAGTGTTGCGAAGTTATTTCTGGAGCAGTCTGGCTTACCCATTCTTCTCGACTTATGTGGCTTTAAAATCACTTATTTCTGGTTATGAATGGAAAGGGAGAAAATTTAGAAGTTAGAGGTGTGAAATTGAAAGTACGAGCTTAGAAGTAGGAATTTAAAAATTAGAATTATGAATTATTTTATTTTAAAGTACAGCCTCATCCCAACCTATATGGAGGAGCGGGGAAAATACAGGGATGAACATTTAAAACTGGCAAAAGACTATGCCGAGCGTGGCCTACTGGTGATCGGCGGGGCTTTAGCAGATCCCGCCGATGAAGCCATTTTGGTCTTTAAAACTGAATCGGAAAAAGAGGTTGCTGAATTTGCAAGAAAGGATCCCTATGTTCAAAACGGACTCATTGCAAAAACGGAGATTCGTAAATGGAATGTGGTGATTGGGAACTGTTTTGAGGGATAAGAAAATCTAAAGGGAAACCGATAAAAGATCTTCTCCCAGTTCGTGAATGGCTTTCTCGATCTCTCTGGCTCTTTTTTCTGATACGTTCGCTTTACCAGATGCGTATTGTCTCATTAAAGAGGGGTTTATTCCGGTTTTTTCGGCAATGGCAGAAATTTTAATCGGTAACAGCTTAAAAAAAGAAGCAATATCCAATTGATATTCAAATTCGGTAAGTTGCTCAATTTCCTGTACCCAATCTTCATTCAATTCCCGACCAACATCAAGATAATCCTTAAAAGCAGCTTTTAAATTCTGCTTCAATTCATCTAAAGAGTTCCCATAAGAACTTACTCCACCGGGCAGATTTTGTATACTCCCCCAGTAAATTCCATCATTAGCTTTTTCAACAAAAACCTCAATTTTTTTCATCTTAATTATTTAAGCCCGGCTTGTGTAAAAATTGAATTTACAGTGCCTTTTGGAATATCTTTTTTTGGATGAGGATAAGTAACTACCCCTTTCTTCGAAAGATGTTTAAAATGATGATGACTGCCTTTGTTTCTAACCAAATACCATCCGTCCTTTTCTATTAAACTTATTAAGACAGTAGATTTTACCAAATCAAATCTATAACATTTAAGCTATATAACAAAAATGTTATGTTTTATTTAAAGTCATAAAGAGTACCTAATTAACCATATTATAATACCATCTCGGTTAACATTAATATTGCGATAACCTCTTCAGTAGCAATCGCATTTATTTTTACAAAAAAATAAGTTATGACAGTTACTGATAAAAATTTACTGGCGATATCCACTATCGATTTTCCGGTTCGTTATGAAGAATCAGATCAGGTTATTCGGGATAAAAAAGGGATGATGGTTTGCGATATAAGAGGTTGGAGTAAAATTCAATATATGATGAAGGGAAAGGAGCGACACGACGCCATAGGAAGCCTCATATGCAACCTGCTTAATGATTATAAGGAAAGACAGACTTCTGATTTTGATGAACTGATGCTTGGGGTATAAAAACTATTCAGCCCTGATAACAATAGGCATTTTAAACACGGTAGAAACAGGAATGCCACGCTTGCTTGCCGGAAAAATTCTCGGCAGAGAATCAATACTTTGAGTTAGCCAATTCCTAATTTCGGGGAGTTGTTTGGTGGTTAAAGAATCAATTTCTACCGAATCGATCTCAGGCCGACCTTCTTTGCTTATTTTTAAGTAAAGTAATAAGGTATCGTTAATGGCTTCCGTTACCACCGGTTGCTGTTTGGCAAGATAAGCATATACATTTTCAGCAACTTCCCGCTCAAAGCAATTACGGGCCGCGCTGAGTTCAGTTTCATCCTGGCAGTCATCAAAAGCTGGATATTGGTCTACTTCTTTCCAGTTGAGGGTTTGGGATTCGAGTTCCAGCACTTCTTCCGAAGAGATCTTTTTGGTCTCGAAATTACAGGAAAACAAGAATATTGGTAAAAGCAGGAGTAAAGTTCTTTTCATCAGCAAACTGCGCTTTAACTTTGAACAAAAGTAATTAATTTCAAGGGAATAAACCCTGCTAATTTAACAGCTTCTCCACATCTAATTCCGGCTTTGTAACTTTTAAGGGGAATTCATCTGTTTTTCTCTTAAATCGTTTTTTTATCGAAGTTTTAGGGTTTTTCTGCTTCCAGATGTAATTTCTTCTTTATATCCTTAATCCGGTTTCTGGTTAAGCTGAGCATGCCCGGATTTCCTTGCTCTTCATATTTCCGTAAATAGTTTTTATAATGCTGTAATACCAGTTCCCGGTCTTTATAATAATTATCGGCAGCTACCGCTTTTTCGTACAAAGCTCGCTGGTTATCAGGATTTTCATCTAAAGCTTTCTTAAAATAGTCCAGGGCCTCTTTATGTTTTCCCTGTAGTTTATATGTGAGTCCCAGACTAAGAAATTCGGCATCCACCGGTTGTTTTTTGATGAGAATAGCCATGAGCAAATGCGTTTCAGATTTATCCAGATCTCCGGTTTGGGCATATAATTTCCCAAGGATAAAATGGGTGGCTGCGTTGCGGTCTTCCAATTCAAGCGCTTTTTTATAATATAAAATCGCTCTTTTGTAATCAAAAATCTGATAGTTCGCATAGCCAAGTTTGGAATAGATAAACTCGCTCTTCTGCCCTAGGTCAAGTAATTTTTCATAATGTAGAATCGCCTTTCGATACTCTTTAAGCAAAGAATAGGTTTGTGCAAGAATGGAAAGCAAGGATGCATTTTCAGGATTCGCTTCAAGGCCTTGTTTACTAAGTTTTTCAGCCTCACTATAGCGACGGTTCTCAAGTTCTTCTTTGGCAATTTTATACAAGGCACCCTGATGAAATTTATCCAGAGTAATTGTTTTTATAAAGAAGCCTCTTGCAGTGCTGTCTTCTTGCTTTTCTTTAATTAGCGCCCTTTGATAATAGAATTTGGCAGTTTCAGGATATTTTTCTGAAAGTGCTTCAAACAAACTATCGCCCTTTTGAAGTTTTCCAGACCTTACCAGCAAATTCCCGTAGTCTATCGCGGCCAGAAGTCGGTTTGGATTGAGTTTTAAAAGCTGCTGATAATGCTGAATTGCTTTCTCTGAATTCCCCGAAGCCGAATAATATTTTGCCAGGCTTTGGTGAATTCTCTCAGAATTTTCTGAAACCCCTTCCAGTACTTCAATGGCTTCTTCATACTCCCCCACTGCATACAAACTATCGGCAACAGCCAAAGCCGAAGTTTGTGCTTCGGCTTTACACACCAGTAAGATTAATATGAAAAATATTCTATTCACCTACCTGAAAAACTATTGGAAGGGAGTACATCACTCCAACCTCTTTCCCTCTCTGCTTCCCCGGTTCCATTTTAGGTAAAGCGTTTACCACGCGAATGGCCTCCGCTTCAAGTTCAGGGCTCCTTGCACGAGCCTCGGCATTAACTACCTGTCCTGTAGAATCAATTTTAAACTGAACGATCACCCGGTTCATACCCACTTCTGCGAACTCGCGCATTTCCTTCACCTTAAAATTTGAATTTACAAAGTTTGCAATCCCTGAGCTCATACATTTTTTCTTCGCCTCTTCATCTGACTCATTTTCACAGCCCGGAAAAACCGGCACCTCATCGATTAC
>NZ_DATCSO010000058.1:0-18582 GCF_036568425.1 Salegentibacter sp.
GCTACAGCAATAGAAAAAGACCAGGAAACTGTAGGTGCAGACCTATCAGTTTTTGGCTGGACCTATGCTAGCTTCCGTGGCGCATTCTAAAAATTTAAAGCCAAAATTCAAATAAAGCTTTTCAAATTGCTCGCCTTTTTAAAGGGCGGGCAATTTAATATTAAGATTGTTAATCTAAATTTATATGAAAACTCAATTTTCAGTAGTTTTATTCTTTTGTTTATTTATAAGTCTGGCTCAGGCTCAAACCGGAAAGATCTCAGGATCTATTTTTGATGTGGAAGCAAACGATGTGATGCCTTTTGCCAATGTTACGCTTAAAGGTACTAATACCGGTACCACTTCAGATTTTGAAGGAGATTACAGCCTCAATACTACACCGGGAACCTATACGGTTGTTTTTTCCTTTGTTGGTTACGAAACTGTAGAAGTAACTGAAGTTTTAGTAAAAGAAGGAGAAGTAACCAGCCTTAATGTAGAGATGAAATCTTCTGCCGGGGCTTTAGATGAAGTTATAATCACCACTACCACCGCAAGGGATACTGAGGCTTCGGTATTAAACATGCAAAGAAATGCCGTAAACCTTACCGATGGCCTATCTTCTCAAACTTTCGACAAAATTGGAGCAGGAGAAGTTTCTTCAGCAGTAAAAACAATACCCGGGGTTTCTGTGCAAGGCGGAAAATATGTTTACGTAAGAGGCCTGGGAGACCGATACACGAAATCTATTCTAAACGGAATGGACGTTCCAGGCCTGGATCCAGATCGAAACACTTTACAGATGGACATATTCCCTACGAATATTTTGGATAATGTAATCGTAATTAAATCTTTAACCGCAGATAATCCCGCCGATTTTACGGGAGGGATGGTGAATATTATTACCAAGGATTTCCCTAGCCGCGAGGAATACAGTGTTTCGCTTGGTGCTACCTACAATCCATCTATGCACTTCAACTCAGATTTCCTGCAATATGAAGGCGGAGATACAGATTTTCTAGGCTTTGATGATGGCACAAGAGATCGCCCTGTAAACAGAAACCAATCTTTTCCCAGACCATTTGACAATGACGCGGCGCTAACCAGAATAACCGAGCGTTTTAACCCAACTTTAGGAGGGACACGGAAACAGAACAATATGGATTTTAGCCTGGGCTTTACTGCTGGCAATCAATATGATGTTGGTAAAAAAAACAATAAACTAGGTTATTTTGCATCGCTTTCTTATAAAAACACTTCAGAATATTTTGAAGATTTCGAGAACAATTCCTGGTTAAAACCGAGGGAAACCTCAGAGTTGGAACTACGTCCTGCAAGATTATTGAGCGGTGATGTTGGAAAGGAAAACGCATTAATTAGCGGGCTAACCGGGATTGCTTTCAAAACCAAAAAATCTAAATACCAGCTTAATTTACTTCACATTCAAAATGGGGAATCTACTGCCGGCAATTTTGAAGAAGAAATTCTTGTTTCTGATGCCATTCGGGTTTTTAGAGATAATCTGGAATATACCCAGCGCTCCATCACCAACGCATTATTAAGCGGAAAACATACCAATAAAGATGCAAGCTGGACTACCGAGTGGAAACTTTCACCAAGCTTTTCCCGTGTTTACGATAAGGATGTAAGAATTACAGCTTTTGAATATAACCCAGGCAATAACACCTATAGCATTCGTCCGAGTTCTTCTGAAAGTCCTACCAGGATCTGGAGAAACCTGGAAGAAATAAACCTTGCCGGAAAAGTAGACCTTACAAAGAGGCATCAGCTTTTTGGAAGAAACGCAAACCTTAAATTTGGCGGTGGCTATACGTACAAGCAAAGGGATTTCACCATTGATCAATATCAAATTCTTATTCAGGGATCTATTAGTCAGCGTTTTGAAGGAAACCCAAACCAGGTACTTGCGCCCGATAATATCTGGACTCCGGAGAATCAGGCTGGATCCTATATAAATGGATTTTACGAACCTGCCAACACCTACGATGCCTATAACACCAATGCTTCAGCATACGTGTCGGAAGAATTCAATGTAACCGAAAAATTAAAGGCAATACTTGGTTTAAGGCTTGAAAAATTTGATCTTTTCTATACAGGCCAAAATAACCTGGGAGATTTAATCCTGGAAGATGAACACCTTATAGATAAAACCGACCTTTTTCCTTCAGCAAACTTTATCTACAGTCTTAACAGTGATAGTAATCTTAGACTTTCTTATGGTCGCTCAACGGCAAGACCTTCTTTTAAAGAAGCTTCTATTGCCCAGATTTACGACCCTCTAACCAACAGAACCTTTATTGGGAATATAGACCTACAGCCCACTTATATAGACAACATTGATGCGCGTTACGAACTTTATGGAGATAATGCGCAGCTTTTTGCAGTAAGTGCTTTCTACAAGAAATTTACAGATCCCATTGAACTTTCTGTGTATAGCGATTTTTCAGCAGATAATTTTCAACCCAGAAATGTTAATGATGCAACTGTTGTAGGAGCTGAAATTGAAGTAAGAAAGAATTTTGGATTTATCACTGAAGTATTACGAAAACTGAGCATTAACTTAAATGTATCGGTAATTGATTCTGAAGTAGAAATGGACCGTAGTCCCAGTGGGGAGTTTGAATCGAGACAGCGAAACTTAAGACCAGGTGAAGAATTTGATGGCACAAGGCAATTACAAGGACAGTCTCCCTTGCTGGTAAATGCAGGTTTCGATTACACCGACTCCGAAAGCGGTTGGCAGGCGGGTATTTTTTACAATACCCAGGGAAAAACCCTCGAACTTGTTGGTTTAGGGACAGTTCCAGATGTATACACTATGCCTTTTCATAGTCTTAATTTCAATTTGAATAAATCTTTTGGAGAAGAGAAAAATTCTACTATTTCCTTAAAAATCTCCAATATACTGGGCGATGATATTGAAAGCAGGTTCCAGTCTTTTGGAGCAGAAGATCAAATATTTTCTTTGAAAAAACCAGGCACACCAATCTCATTAAGTTATAGTTACAAATTCTAGACATACAAGTTATATATTGAATTAGCCAAAAAAAGGCTGCCTATAGCGGCAGCCTTTTTTAATAAAATTTTCACATCAAATACGTGTAATTTGTGGCAGGATTTTTGAAATTTAATTTGTAGATTTGTAATAACCACCTTTTTAAAAGAATGAAGCAATACTACTTTTTTACTTTTTTCCTTGTACTTTTTCTTTGGGTTTCGGCACCTGCCTTGGCTCAGGAAGCTGCTTATGGTAAAAGTCAAACTGAACATTCTATAGATGGTTTATCAATCTATCCTAACCCGGTTACTAACGGAAAGGTTTACATAAACACCAAATTTAATCTTGAAAAGGAAATCGAGATTTATAATGTAATTGGAAAACCTATTTACAAAACAAGATTAAGGGGCAAGGAGATGGATGTTTCTTCACTATCGCCAGGAATTTATATTTTAAAGATTACAGAAAATGGCAATAGGGCTACCAGAAAACTGGTGGTAAAATAATTCAGCCCAACTTAAATAAATTTTAAAGCTTCTGTTTTCGGAAGCTTTTTTTATTATGCTTTTCGGCTTAATTTCGGCGTATGTATTCAGATAAAATATTTTCGGTAAAAAACGAAACAGAATTTCGGGATTTGGCCCTCAAGGTTTTTGCTCATCAATACCAGAATAACAAAGTCTATCGGCAATTTTGTGATCTATTGAAAAGAAGCCCGGTAAAAATTAAAGAACTGGAGGATATCCCCTTTTTGCCTATTGAATTCTTTAAATCGCACCGCCTGATTTCTTCCAACTCAGAACCTGAAATTGTTTTTACTAGTAGCGGCACCACCGGAAAGCAAACCAGCAAACATTACGTTACAGACTTAGGCATATATGAGAAAAGTTTTTTTCAGGCATTTAAAAATGTTTACGGAAAGCCAGAAGACCTGGTTATTCTGGCTCTTCTCCCCTCATACCTGGAGCGCACCGGTTCTTCCCTAATCTACATGGCCAATGCTCTTATAGAAAAAAGCAGCCATCCTGAAAGCGGATTTTATCTCAATAACCTGGAGGAATTACAGCAAAGCCTGGAAAAAGTAGAATCAGAAGGCAAGAAGACCTTACTTATAGGAGTTTCCTTCGCGCTTCTGGACCTGGTAGAGCGCTATAACTTTAAGCTTAAACATACTACTGTCATGGAAACGGGTGGAATGAAAGGCAGGCGTAAGGAAATGATTAGAACAGAACTTCATGAAATTCTATCCAAAGGTTTTGGAGTTGCTAACATCCATAGCGAGTATGGAATGACAGAATTATTGTCCCAGGCTTATTCTACAGGTGGTGGGGTTTTTAGGTGCCCTCCGTGGATGAAAATTCTTATCCGTGACCCGGAAGACGCTCTTAACTTACTTCCCCACCAAAAGACCGGAGGCATAAATGTAATAGACCTGGCAAATTTTAACTCTTGTTCATTCGTTGCAACCCAGGATTTAGGAAGAAATACCGCAGCGGGAAAAACAGAGATATTGGGCCGCTTTGACCATTCTGACATAAGAGGCTGCAACCTTCTAATCCTCTGATTTTCAGAATAAAAACAAAATTATAACTAAACAAAGGTAAATTTTACGTTAAAATTTAAATTCAGTTGTAATTTTCTGAGAATCTATCGACTTAATATATGTAAGATTAAAATAGAATAAACTCTATCAATTCTTACAGGCTAAGTGAAATTTTTTCATATTAGATTGGTTAGTTAGTTGCAAACCCCGTAGACGCCCTGTTTACGGGGTTTTGTATTTTCACTAGACCGCCCTGATAATATAAGTGTTTTTCTTTCCCTTATTCAGAATAATATATTTCCCGTTTATCAAGTCATTTGGAGATAACTTGTAATCTTCCTTTACTTTTTCCTTATTTACGGATACTGAATTTTCCTTCAGTGCTCGCCGGGCCTCCCCGTTCGATTTCAGGAAGCCGGTTTCTGCTGAAAGCGCTGCAATCATATCCAGGCCGTCTTCTATAAGATTCAAAGAAACCGCTGCCTGAGGCACTCCTTCAAAAACATCTAAAAAGGTAGCTTCATTCAAAGATTTAAGATCCTGAGCTGTACTTTTTCCAAAAAGAACCTCGGAAGCTTTCACGGCATTCTCAAAATCTTCACGGGAATGAACAGTCACTGTGATCTCTTCTGCCAGGGTTTTCTGTAATTGTCTTAAATGCGGTGCTTCTTTGTGATTTTCCACAAGTTTTTCAATTTCTTCCCGACTTAAGAAAGTAAAGATCTTAATATATCTTTCGGCATCAACATCACTGGTATTTAGCCAGTACTGGTAAAATTTATAAGGAGAAGTTCTTTGCGGGTCTAACCAGACATTTCCGCTCTCAGTCTTCCCGAATTTAGTGCCGTCAGCTTTTGTGATCAGGGGGCAGGTGAGGGCATAACCTTTCCCGTTACCAATTCTTCTTATCAACTCTGTTCCCGTGGTGATATTACCCCATTGATCGCTTCCACCCATTTGCAGGGTACAATCATACTCTCTGAACAAATGTAGAAAATCATAGCCCTGAACTAATTGGTAGGTAAATTCGGTAAAAGACATACCTTCAGCAGCTTCAGAAGACAATCGTTTCTTCACCGAATCTTTAGCCATCATATAATTAACCGTGATATGTTTTCCCACATCTCTTATAAACTCAAGGAAAGAGAAGTTCTTCATCCAGTCGTAATTATTAACCATTACTGCAGAATTGTCTTCATCGCTTTCAAAATCCAAAAACTTAGACAGCTGGTTTTTAAGAGCCTCCTGATTATGTCTCAGGGTCTCTTCATCCAAAAGGTTTCTTTCTGCCGATTTCCCGGATGGATCACCAATCATTCCGGTAGCACCTCCCACCAAAGCAAAAGGTTTATGCCCACATAATTGGAAATGGCGAAGCATCATTACGCTCACCAGGTGGCCAATGTGCAGCGAATCGGCTGTTGGATCTATTCCAACATATGCAGCTCTCATCGTTTCGCCTAAGTGTTCTTCGGTGCCGGGCATCACATCGTGAACCATACCCCGCCAGGTAAGTTCTTCAACAAAATTCTTGGTCATAATTATATTTTTGTATGCAAAAAGAGCCGTAAAGATACCATAAACTCTTATTTTTCCTAAGGGCTTTCCCTATATTTACGACATGATTTTAATCACAGGAGCAACAGGGTTGGTAGGCTCACA
The DNA here is from genome assembly GCF_036568425.1 of Salegentibacter sp. Lineage (GTDB taxonomy): Bacteria > Bacteroidota > Bacteroidia > Flavobacteriales > Flavobacteriaceae > Salegentibacter. The sequence continues at coordinate 6,204 of NZ_DATCSO010000058.1, forward strand.
TTTAGCCTTCGAGCTTTCAAAAAAGAAGGAAAATATACGGGCATTATTCCGCAGTGAAAACAAGCGGGATCGGGTTAAGGATATTTTTTCATATTATACAACTTCGGAAAAAGCAGAAGAATATTTCCAGAGTATTGATTGGGTTAAGGCTGAAATTAGCGACATCCCGGCACTGGAAAAGGCTTTTGAAGGGATTGAACAGGTTTATCATTGTGCTGCCTTGGTTTCTTTTGATCCCGCTGATGCCAGGGAGCTAAGAAAAACTAATATCAGAGGTACTGCTAATATTATAAACCTTTGTATAGCCTATAAGGTAAAAAAGCTATGTCACGTAAGCAGCGTAGCCAGCCTTGGCAGAGACATAAAAAAGCCTGAAATTGACGAAACTACCGAATGGAATCCTGAGGGAAATCACAGCGATTACGCTATTTCCAAATATGGTGCAGAAATCGAAGTATGGCGTGGCTCACAGGAAGGAGTGCCAATAGTAATTGTAAACCCGGGAATAATTATAGGTCCGGGGTTCTGGGATTCAGGAAGCGGTCCCCTTTTTAATAGAATTCAGCAGGGATTGAATTATTATTTCTCAAAAATCACCGGTTTTGTGGGGATTGGAGATGTTGTAAAAACCATGGAACTCCTGATGAATTCTGAGGTAAAAAATGAAAAATACGTCATTGTTTCAGAAAATATCAACTTCAGGAAAGTGATGAACGATATAGCCAGCAACCTGAACAAACCTGCCCCGAAGAAGAAACTAAAAAAATGGATGCTCTGGGTCGGTTGGATCGGCATGAAAACAGGGAGCATCTTTGGAGTTAAACGGAAGATAACTACCAGCACAATTAAATCCCTATTTGAAGATGCCCATTACAGTAATGAAAAGATCAAAAAGGAATTCGATTATGAATTTATTCCAATGGATGAAGTAATTTCAAAGACTGCGGCCATCTATAAAAAGGAAATTACTGTATCTCGATAGAGCGCGGGTTGATAAGGCTATCAAGTTTCCTGTCCTGCTCAAATTTTAAGGAATCACTTTTTATCCTCAAGGAATCTACCTGAAGGCTATCAAGTTCTTCTTCGGCGGCCAGGATAGAATCATTAAGCTTACGTTCCACTTCCCTAAGAGAATCCATTTCATCCTTCATTCCCTGCAGGTTTTCTTTTACCTGGCGGTAAATGTTTTCATATTGCATATAATTTGCTGCATAAAAAGCATTGCTTCGCTCAAATTGCAAACTATCTATTCCAAATTTCTCATAAATGTAGTTTTCCGGTTTAATCCCGAGAGATTCAAACTTACGCTTATTGAAATTACGGGCAGAAGTCATAATGGAAATTTCGGTTAAGACTTCTACCATTTTATCTTCAGCAATTAGATCATCGGGCTTTTTAGTCTCCTCGACACTCTGGCAAGCAGAGAAAGCCATCAAAAATATCAGTAAATACAAGCCTTTTTTCATCTTATCGATCAAATTCTATTCTTTCTGCCACTTTTGCAAAAGGCTGATGTTTGAAGTTTTTATATACTAGATTTCCATTAACAAAGGTGTGGGTTACCCTGGATTTAAAGGTCACCCCTTCAAAAGGAGACCAGCCACATTTATACACAATATTATCTGCTTGCACTGTCCAGGGCGCATTAAGATCTACCAACACCAAATCGGCCTTATAGCCTTCACGAATAAATCCGCGATCCTTTATCTGAAAGAGTATTGCAGGATTATGGCACATTTTCTCCACGATTTTTTCCAGCGAGATCTTATCCTGGTGATATAGCTGAAGCATCGCAGGAAGCGCGTGTTGCACTAATGGTCCTCCACTTGGAGCTTTGGTGTAAGGGTTTTTCTTTTCTTCCTTTGTATGAGGGGCGTGATCTGTAGCCACTACATCTATGCAATCGTCTAAAAGTCCCTTCAATAAGGCTTCCTGATCTTTTTGGGTCTTCACAGCAGGATTCCATTTGATTAAGGTCCCTTTCTTCTCGTAGTCTGAATCGTTAAACCACAAATGGTGAATACAAACCTCAGCCGTTATTTTTTTATCTTTCAGAGGCTTTTTATTACCGAAAAGTCCTATTTCCTTGGCGGTAGAAAGATGAAAAACATGCAACCTTGCACCGGTCTTTTTGGCTAGGGCTACTGCTCTGGAGGATGATAGGTAACAGGCTTCCTCGCTTCTAATCTTTGGGTGCAATTCTATAGGAATATCATCTCCATATTGCTCTATATATGTCTGAAGATTTTTCTGAATTGTTTCCTCATCCTCGCAGTGAACCGCAATCAATAAGGGAGATTTAGCAAAAATCTCTTCCAGTACCTTTTCATCGTCAACCAGCATATTTCCAGTGGAAGAGCCGAGGAAAAGTTTTAATGCGGCGGTTGTTTTAGGGTCAACTTTTAAGATTTCCTCGAGGTTATCATTAGTACCACCAAACATAAAGGAATAATTTGCGTAGGAGCTTTCGGCAGCCAGCTTAAATTTCTCCTCCAAAAGTTCTACAGTAGTGGTTTGCGGCAAGGTATTAGGCATTTCAAAAAAGGAAGTTATCCCCCCGGCTACAGCAGCTTTAGATCCTGTTTCAATAGTGTCTTTATGAGTAAGCCCCGGTTCCCTGAAATGAACCTGATCGTCAATTAGCCCCGGCAACAAATAAGTGCCTTCAGCATCAAAAATATTCACATCAGGGCTTTTAGGACTGATGCTATCCCCAATCTCTACAATTATCCCATCTTCAATAAAAACATCGGCTTCCCTGATTTTACCTTCGTTTACGATACGAGCATTCTTGATTAAAACCTTTTTCATTACAATTTATCTTTTTTAAAAAGACTTTTTATTTTCATAAATATTACCCCAAATACGGCTTCAGAAATAATTCCACCGCTCATTTTAGAAGTTCCCTGTGTCCTGTCTGTAAAAATCACGGGGACTTCAGTAATTTTAAATCCCAGCAAATGGGCTTTAAATTTCATTTCTATTTGGAAAGCATAGCCCACAAACTGAATCCGATCCAGATTGATAGTCTCAAGCACCTTCCTGCTATAACATACAAATCCTGCCGTGGTATCATGAATATTCATCCTGGTGATTAACCTCACATATTTTGAGGCTAGCCAGGACAAAAGCACACGATTCATTGGCCAGTTTATCACATTCACACCGGTTGCATATCTCGAACCGATAGCTACATCAGACCCTCCCCTTTTGCAGGCATTATACAATCTTATTAAATCATTAGGGTTATGAGAGAAATCAGCATCCATCTCAAATATATATTCATAGTCTTTGTTTAAGGCCCATTTAAACCCATGAATATATGCTGTCCCCAATCCAAGTTTTCCGCTCCTTTCTTCCAGAAACAAGTGGTCGTGATATTCTGCCTGAAGCGTTCTAACTCTGTCGGCAGTTCCATCAGGTGAATTATCATCTACCACCAGGATATCAAATTTGCGCTTTTGAGAGAAAACATTTCTAACCAGGCGTTCGATATTTTCAATCTCATTGTAGGTGGGTATAATGATTATCCCCTTTACCATTCTGAATTTTTTTGCACAAATGTATGCATTTTAAATCTTCATTTTCTTCAGAGATATAATCCCCGGGTTAACATCAAAATTTTACATTTGTAAAAAAATCCACTTGCAGGCAATTGAGCGACATGTAGAATCTTTAGACTGGATAAGCCTTATCCTTCTCGGCGCTTTTATGCTCTTAAGCCTTGTGAAAACCGCCTATCCACAGCGATTCGAGGATTTTACATCCCTGTTAACGTCAAACAAATTTATGGTGTTTAGAGGAAAGGAGTATAAGGCTTTTCATCCTTTTAACATTTTAATGTTTTTGGTGAATATTTTATCGGTTTCTTTATTTTTATTTCTCGTTTTTCAACTCCTATGGCCGGGAAAAATAACCACTAGCCCAATTGTTCTCTTTGTAAGGATTGCAACGGGATATGCCAGTTTTATTCTGCTGAAATTCGGAGTGGAAAAGATTATTGCAAATATCTTTGATCTGGACAGGATAATAGACTATTACCTCTACCAAAAACTGGCATATCGTAACTTTATGGCGCTTTTATTATTCATTCCTTTATTGTTTTTTTTCTACGCATTTCCTCCAACCACACTTGTCTTAAGCATTATCCTCGGTTTGGTGATCCTTACTAATATTATAAGTCTGGCTACCATTTACAAACAAAATCAAACCCTTATTAGCACTAATTGGTTCTATTTTATTTTGTACCTTTGCGCTCTCGAAATTGCTCCTTATATTATTTTGTATAAGCTTATTACAATTTAACCAGGATCAAATTAAAGTTATTGATATATGAAAGTGAAAACAATTTTGGTTTCTCAGCCAGAACCTAAGATAGAGAATTCACCTTATTTTGAGCTTGAGGAAAAACAGCGGGTAAAAATTGATTTCATTCCTTTTATACACGTTGAAGGGGTTCCTTCTAAAGAGGTAAGGCAACAAAAAGTTGATTTAACTAAGTATACCGCAATAATTCTTACCAGTCGTAATGCTGTAGACCACTTTTTCAGAATTGCTGAAGAAATGCGTTTCAAAGTGCCAGACTCCTTAAAATACTTTTGTTTAAGTGAAGCTGTAGCCTACTATCTTCAAAAATATGTGGTTTACCGTAAGCGTAAGATTTATGTTGGAAAGAGAACATTTGCTGATCTTTCTCCGTTAATCAAGAAATACAAAAACGAAAAGTTTCTTCTACCCTCTTCTGACATGCTGAAACCGGATGTACCCAAGACTCTTAATAAGCTTGGTGTAGAATGGAAACGGGCTACTTTTTATAAGACCGTAGTTAGCGATCTTTCTCACTTACGGAATGTCACTTATGATATCCTTGTATTTTTTAGTCCCAGCGGTATAAAATCGCTCTTTGAGAATTTTCCTGATTTTAAGCAAAACGATACCCGCATCGCAGTTTTCGGAAACACAACAATCAAAGCGGCTAAGGACCACGGATTAACTGTAAATATCAAAGCTCCTACTCCAGAGACGCCTTCCATGACTATGGCTCTTCAAAAATATATTAACGAGATAAATAAGAAGCACGCTTAAGGATAGCTTCTGTTTTCATATAAATAAAAAATCCGGTGTCATTACAACACCGGATTTTTTTGTTCAATTAACTAATTAAAAATCACGAAACAGGACCTCCTGAGATTATTTCAGGATTGGCATTATCTTCATATTTTTTAAAGTTCGACTTAAACGAATTAGCAAGTTCATTGGCTTTTTTATCGTAAGCCTCTTTATCCTTCCAAGTATTTCGGGGGTTAAGAACCTCTGCAGGCACTCCCTCACAACTCACCGGCATATTTAAACCAAAGATCTCGTGTTGGTTATATTCCACATTTTCGAGTTTTCCTTCCAGGGCAGCACTTATCATAGCCCTGGTATACTTAAGCTTCATACGGCTTCCTGTTCCATATGCACCGCCGGTCCAACCAGTATTTACCAGCCAAACATGAACCTGCTCTTCTTTCATTTTACTGCTAAGCATTTCAGCATAGCGAGTAGGGTGCAGCGGCATAAAAGGTGCTCCAAAACAAGCTGAAAAACTCGGCAGTGGTTCATCTATTCCCGCCTCGGTTCCGGCTACTTTTGCGGTATAACCACTTATGAAGTGGTAAGCAGCCTGTCCTGGAGTTAATTTACTAATAGGAGGCAATACCCCAAATGCATCAGCGGTGAGGAAGAATATATTCTTTGGATTTTTACCTACCGATGGTTTTTTAATATGATTAATGTGATGAATTGGATAGCTTACCCTGGTATTTTGTGTAATGGAGGTATCCTCGAAATCCACCTCTCCATTCTCATCAAGAATAACATTTTCCAGGATAGCACCAGGTTTAATAGCATTATAAATATCCGGTTCCTGCTCCTTGGTAAGATTGATTACTTTAGCATAGCATCCACCTTCAAAATTAAAGATAGTATGCTCCGGGGTCCAACCGTGTTCATCGTCTCCAATGAGTTTTCTCTGAGGATCGGCAGAAAGCGTGGTTTTACCCGTCCCGGAGAGACCAAAGAAAATGGCCGTTTCATTATCATCTCCAACATTTGCCGAACAATGCATTGGCAAGGTATTCTTATCTACTGGCAGAATAAAATTAAGCGCTGAGAAAATTCCTTTCTTGATCTCTCCGGTGTAACCAGTACCTCCAATTAAGGCGATCTTTTTACTGAAATTGAGAATTGCAAAATTTTCAGCCCTTGTACCATCAACTTCCGGATCGGCTTTAAAGCCAGGGGCATTCAGTATAAGCCAATCTTCTTTAAAGTTTTTAAGCTCCTCTTTATCAGGCCTCAAAAACATATTATAGGCAAACATATTAGACCAGGGATATTCATTTACCACCCTGATGTTTAATTTGTATTTCTCTTCGGCACAGGCGTAAGCGTCTCTGGCGTAAATTTCTTTTCCCGAAAGATATTCGGCAACCTTATTATACAGCTGGTCAAACTTTTTTGGTTCAAATGGGATGTTAATGTCTCCCCACCAAACATCGTCTTTGGTAACATCATCTTTTACAATAAAACGATCCTTTGGAGAACGGCCGGTAAATTTACCGGTGTTCACGGCTAAGGCTCCTGAACTGGCTTCTACGCCCTGTCCCTTTTCAATTGTAATTTGATGTAATTCTTCAGGACTTAATTGATAGTGAAGTGTTGCATCTTTGATCCCGTAATCCTCTAACGAAATCGTTTTCGTAATTTGGGTGTTTGCGAACATAAATTATTAAGTGTGTGGTTTGTTTACAGTAACAAAATTATAAATCTTAAGCAGAATAAAGAGATTGCCTCAGCATTTTATTCATTTTTTAACGAAAAAAATTTAAACACTAAAATAAGCCAGGCAAGAATAAGTAGGGTTCCTCCTATAGGGGTAATCAAGGCGATGCTCCTAAAGTCGAAGCCTGTAAGGTCATTTGTTGCCAACAAATAAATGGAACCCGAAAATAAAAGCACCCCGGCAACCAATAAATAAAGAATGCTGTTTAACTTTTTTACACCTGAAATTCCGGATCCGCCAATTATTAAAAATAAGAGGGCATGATAGATTTGATATTTAACCCCTGTCTCAAAAGATTTGAGGGAAGACTCCTCCAAAATTGCGCTTAAACCATGGGTAGCGAAAGCGCCAATAATTATTCCCAATAGACCAAAAATACTTCCAGCAACCAAAAATCGCTTATCCATTCATTTATTTTTTAAGAAGTAAAGATTTAATACCTTCGTTACCACTACACAAAATTAACTTATTTTATGCGAGAAATATTAATAATTGGTGCGGGAAAATCTACTTCCGTACTAATCAACCACCTGCTTGAAAAAGCAGAATCTGAAGACCTTTTTCTAAGAATTGGCGATCTGGATTTGGAAACCGCCCGGAAAGCTACCCAAAATCATCAACGTTGTGAAGCCCTGGCTCTGGATGTCTTTGACCCTGCAAGTCGGGAAACCGCTATAAAAAGAGCCGATATCGTGATCTCCATGCTTCCGGCCCGCTTTCATATAGAGGTTGCACGGGACTGTGTGAAATTCAAAAAAAATATGGTTACCGCCTCTTATATCAGTAAGGAGATGAAAGCCCTGGATGAGGAGGTGAAGAAAAACAAGCTTGTCTTTATGAACGAAATTGGAGTTGATCCCGGCATTGACCATATGAGTGCTATGCAGGTTATCGATCGAATTAGGGATAAAGGCGGAAAAATGCTTATGTTTGAATCATTTACCGGAGGTTTGGTAGCCCCGGAAAGCGATACCAACCTATGGAATTACAAGTTTACCTGGAATCCAAGAAATGTGGTCGTAGCCGGCCAGGGAGGAGTAGCCACATTCATCCAGGAAGGGAAATTTAAATATATCCCTTACCATAGATTATTCCGCAGAACAGAACTTCTTCAAATCGATGAATATGGAAAATTCGAAGGCTATGCCAATAGAAATTCCCTTGATTATTTGAGCATTTATGGTCTGGAGGATATTCTTACACTTTATCGCGGTACCATAAGAAGAGTAGGATTCAGCCGTGCATGGAATATGTTTGTGCAACTGGGGATGACCGATGACAGTTTTAAAATGAGCAACTCAGAAAACATGAGTTATCGCGATTTTGTAAACTCATTTTTACCCTATTCCCCTACCGATTCAGTTGAACTCAAACTTAGGCATAATTTAAAAATCGATCAGGACGACCTGATGTGGGAAAAATTGCTGGAACTGGATATTTTCAATGATGAAAAGAAAATAGGAATTAAAGATGCCACTCCCGCACAAGCTCTTCAGAAGATCCTGATGGATAAGTGGTCTCTGGCACCGGACGACAAAGATATGATTGTGATGTACCATAAATTTGGCTATGAATTAAACGGGGAAAAAAGGCAAATAGATTCCACTATGGTGCATATTGGGAAGAATCAATTTGAAACCGCTATGGCAAAAACGGTTGGTTTGCCCCTGGCCATTGCTACAATAAAGATTCTTAATAAGGAAATCCTGACGCCGGGAGTACAATTACCAATTAAAAAAGAGGTGTACGAACCTATTTTAAAGGAACTTGAAAAATATGATATTATTTTCAAGGAAAAAGAATCTGAATATCTGGGCTATAACCCCTTTGGGGAAGTAGGCAATTAATAGTTATTTTAGCCTTACTAAAAATCACTTTAATGAAAGTAGTAAACGAGAATGTTGTAGTTGATGGGATAGATAAAACCATTTTAAACCATTTAATGGAAGATGCAAAAAAGCCTATCCTCGAAATCGCCAGAAGCATTGGTATCACAGGCGCAGCTGTCCACCAACGTTTACGAAAACTTGAAAAAAGCGGGTTAATAGAAGGCACCAAACTTATTGTAGACCCCCGCGTGCTGGGGTATAGAACCATGGCATTTGTGGGGGTCTATTTAGATAAAGCTGTGAGTAACCCTCAGGCTGTAAAAAAACTAAATGAGATCCCTGAAGTTATTGAGTGTCACTATACCACAGGAAACTGGTCTATTTTTCTTAAAATTCTATGCCGGGATAACGAACATCTAATGCAGGTGCTAAACAAAGATATTCAAGCCATAGAAGGGGTTTCGAGAACAGAAACTTTCATTTCGTTAAATCAGCAAATTAAACGGCAAATTAAGATCTAATATTTGGAATAATTCTAAATAAGGTTTAATTTTGGTGCCAGAATGAACACACTTTATAAGGCCCATAATTTCACTTCTTTCCAATGCGACAGATCGCGGGCTTTCTATATTGATTTTAAGCACAAACTTGTTAAATTAAGTTTTTGTCAACTTCTCGCGTTCAGGGAACAAGTGAAAAACATAGATCTTGATGCTCATTTTAGCGGAAAGAACAAACACGGGGTTGAAATTCTCGTTTTGTGTAACCGCTCCCATATCTTCATTTTTGATACCTATGAATGTATTGCCCTCAAAGATCTTATGAAGGGAACATTCGCAATGTTAGAACTTAATTCGCTTCTTATTCTAGAGGTTTAAAGGCAGCTTTAGGTTTAGACTCTTTCTAAATACTACTTAAAATTAGGCGCTTAATCGCTTTTTAGCTAATTTTAAAAAAAAGTAATATGAAAGATTTAGTTAGACAAAAATTAAGCATAAATGTGGAGATCATGGATATGCTTAACAAACAAATAGAAAAAGAAGCAGTTTCCTCTTCAGCATACCTGGCAATGGCTTCCTGGTGTGATCATAACGGCCTGGAAAACAGCGCTAATTTCTTTTATGAGCAGTCTGCTGAGGAGCGGGAACATATGCTAAAGATCTTCAAATTTATAAATGATAACGGCGGTACCGCTTATGCTCCTGAAGTAAAAAGCGTGATGCATGAATTCAATTCTCTCGAAGAAGTCTTTGAAGCGGCTCTGGACCAGGAAATAGAAATCACCCAAAGCATTCACAGTCTCGTGCAGAAATGCAGAAAACTTAATGACTTCACCTCTGAATATTTTCTCCAATGGTTCGTAAATGAACAGATGGAAGAAGAACAATTGATGCGCAGAGTGCTTGAGTTATTCGACCTCATGGGCGACGAACCGCTAAAGTATATAGACGACCGAATTCCGGGAGTAAGAGAAGAATAAATATCAAAGCCACTTCAAGAGTGGCTTTTTTTATTTCGGGTGGTTTATATTTGCTCAGCCGGTATTTTGGTAAGTTCGGCTATGGCAAAGCCCTCTATCTCAATGGAAAAAAGAAAAATACTTTCCCCGGGAATAATATCTACAATTCTAAAATTTTCGAGATAACCCGACAAACTTATTTCTTCTGAAGGCTTTATTTTTTTCTCAAGTTTCTCATTTATCTCTCTTAATTGTTTCTCAATGTGCGGAGAGAAATCCAATTTCATTCTTTTTTTGAGCTTTTCATAGATAAAAGTATTGGCTACAGTCTGTAAAGCTTTATCCATAAGCCAATTATTACTTTTCCCTTCCAGTTTATAATCTTTTACCATTATCTCCTGCTCTTCAGGATCAAATTCAATAGTTAAATGCAGGAGTATACGTCCTTCCTTATTTTTAAAAAGAGAAGTGCGGGTTTTAAATTTAACATCCAGGGCGAGATCAAAATTTTCTTTTTCACTCTTCGTAAGCGCGGCATCAAGAATAGTGGCATAGGTAGAAACTTCCCCATCTTTACCTTCTGTTTCAATATTTTCACCTACCAGTTTATTCCGCAAGGCCTCATCAAGGACTTTAAAACCAATTTTAATCGGTATCCTAATGGAGATTTTATCCTGTAATGAATTGCTCATAGAGGTATTTTAAGTGATTTCTTCTACAATTTAAAATTAATCATTTAGAATACCGGTAATATTAAATCAGCTTTATACTTACAATAGTAAAAAATAAGATTTTGTTAACTTAATTGAACAGGGCAAGTCAAGCCCAAAAATAAAACAGCCCGTGATCCCATAAAATCACAGGCTTTAAATTACTACCTTTCATGATTCAGAAATCGAGTTTCACTCTAAAATTTCCATCGGAAATAAGCTTTCTGGAAAGATCGGTACCATTATGGCCTTGAAAAGAAAACCTACCGGAAATATAATTTCCGTCATCATTTAAGATCTCAATAAGGTCCTGGGAATTACCTTTAACATTAATCCATTCTCCCTCACTTTGTTTATACTTAATCCAGCTGCCATGGAACATACTGCTTCCTAAAGAATAGGAATTGTTTCCAATATAATTAGACAGTTTAAACTCGATGCTTTCTCCGGAGATCGTTCGAACCCTTAGGAAAACATCTATACTACCGGTGTGGGTAATGTATTTCTCACAGGAAATTATTCCTTCTTTACCTTGCACAAACAGATCCAGTCCATCTATTTTGGCAGTTAAAAACTCTTCTTCATCCATAAGTTGTAATGAATCTTCATCATTATTACAGCCTACAAGAAGACAGGTTATCAAAACAAGGGGGGCTGCGAATGTGTGGATGAAATTTTTCATAATAAAAGAACTTTAGTGATTACAATTTTCAAGCTCTTTAAAAGTAGGTTATTATCCATCTTAAGAACAAGGGTGTTTTTCCCCAGTTTACTGATTTTCAGTTTTTTAACCCTTGTTTATTTATTTGGTGTAATGATACAGTTTTGAGAAAAATGCTAAAATAGAAAAAGCCTACCGAAAGCCAGGCCTGGCAATTTAGTAAGATTTTTTATGGATTATTCGGGGTGTTTTTAAATATAAAACTAATTTCCCCATTGCGCTCTAAGCGTGCAATTTTCACTTTGGTGATATCACCACTATTAGTATTTAGTCTGAGGGATTGAATTAGATCCTGTTCGCTTAGGTTGCTGCTCTTTAAAGCTTCCCATTTAATTTCCCCGTTTTTAACAATGATTTTTTCGGTGCCTTTTATTAAATCACCAAACCGGGTAAATTTTACCGATAGAATTGAAAAGAACCAATGGATCAAAATAAGCAATAGTGATGCAAGAATAAGGTTTAAAAACAGGTCGGAGCGGGTAATTGCTCTGCTCAATAAAGATCCAATTATTATAGCGAGAATAAAGTCGAAGGCAGTCATTTTGCCCACAAAACGCTTATTCCCAATTCGCACCAAAGCTATCCCTACAATATATATAACTGCAGTACGGCTTAGCACATGAATTGTTTTTAGTTTATCTGCTTCCACCCCAAAAATGGAATCAAAAAAAATTAATATTTCTTCCATAGAAAAAAATTAAAACTGCTACTTCAATAAAATATTTTGAGTTGGACAATATTTAAAGGTAGGTTTTCCTAAGAAAGAAAATATTTATATTTCGTTAAAAGCAGCTTCACCATCAATGAAAAATTCAGCAGGGAATAAAAAAAGGC
>NZ_DATCSO010000059.1:0-7696 GCF_036568425.1 Salegentibacter sp.
TTTTTCCCACGCCGCCTTTCTGGTTGGCAATAGCAATGATTTTACCCATTAATTACGTTCAATTTTTAAAAGGTAAAAATACAATTTATTATAGGTTTATGAAATCATTTTGTTAACAGCTTGTACATATAATAAAGACTGATGGTTCAAGGCTTTTTGCTGATTTTTTCCCCAGGGAATCCCGGAAAATGTTAAGATTTGGATAAATAAAAAACCGAAGCTTTATCCTCCGGTTTTTCTGGTGTTTTAAGATAGTATAAGTACCTAACTTAGCTGCCTTTCTTTGCCTTGATCATCGCCTCCAGCTGGTCCCATAATTCTTCCGGGATTGCTTCCAACAGGTTAAACTGCCCTGCGCCTTTCAGCCATTCTCCGCCGTCTATGGTAATTACTTCTCCGTTGATATAGGCTGAAAAATCGGAAACCAGATATGCGGCCAGGTTTGCCAGTTCCTGGTGTTCCCCAACTCTTTTAAGAGGAACCTTTTTAGAGAGGTCAAACTTTTCCTTAAGGTCTCCCGGTAACAAACGGTCCCAGGCACCTTTTGTAGGGAAGGGGCCCGGTGCGATGGCATTAAATCTAATTCCGTATTTGGCCCATTCAACTGCGAGAGAGCGCGTCATTGCTAAAACCCCGGCTTTTGCGGTGGCGCTGGGTACTACATATGCAGAACCAGTCCAGGCATAGGTAGTGACAATATTCAATACGGTTTTGTCTTTTTCTTTTTTATCTATCCAATGTTTTCCGAAGGCCAGGGTGCAGTTTTTACTTCCCTTTAAAACTATATCGATTATCGTGTCAAAAGCGTTGGCGCTAAGTCGCTCGGTAGGGGAGATGAAATTTCCGGCTGCGTTGTTTAATAAAACATCAACACTCCCAAATTCCTTAACCACAGTATCCCGCATGGCTTCAACCTCATCATAATTCCTGACATCGCATTGCACGGCAATACATTTTCCACCTGTTTCATCTTCCAGTTCTTTGGCCGTGTTTTTAAGCTTTTCCAGGTTTCTGGAGGTAATAGCAACTTGTGCCCCAATTTCCATGAAATATCTGGTCATCGCTTTTCCCAGGCCACTACCGCCACCGGTTACCACAATGTTTTTTCCTTTTAAGGCATCGTCGCGAAGCATTTTTTTAGTAAAATCCATAATATATTTTTAGTTGGTTGGTTTCTTATTCTTCATCTATTAAAATCTCCAGCAGCTTAATAGCTGCTTCACTGATTTTGGTGCCGGGTCCAAAAACCGCCACGGCTCCGGCGTCAAAAAGGAAATGGTAATCCTGAGAAGGAATTACTCCTCCCACGATCACCATAATATCATCCCTGCCAAGCGCTTTAAGTTCTTCAATTACCTGCGGTACCAGGGTTTTATGCCCTGCAGCCTGAGAAGAAATACCCAGGATGTGCACATCGTTCTCTACGGCCTGCTTTGCCGCTTCCCGAGGCGTTTGAAACAACGGCCCAATATCTACATCAAAACCAAGGTCGGCATAGCCGGTGGCCACAACCTTTGCACCTCGGTCGTGCCCGTCCTGACCCATCTTCGCGATCATAATACGGGGTCGGCGGCCATCCTGTTCTGCAAATTTATCGGCCATTTCCCTGGCCTTTTTAAAGGAAGCATCGTCTTTCATTTCTTTGGAATAAACCCCACTAAAGGATTGAACTTTTGCTTTATAGCGTCCGTAAACTTCTTCCAGGGCATCGCTTATTTCCCCCAGGGTAGCCCGGTTTCTGGCTGCTTCTACGGCTAAAGCTAATAAATTTCCACTTTCTTCTTTTGCCGCTTTTGTAAGATCTTCAAGAGAAGCCTTCACTTTTTCACTGTTTCTTTCAGCTTTTATTCTTTCCAGCCTTTCGATTTGCTGATTTCTTACGCTTTGGTTATCCACCTCAAGAGTAACCAGTTCGTCTTCTTTCTCTCTTCGATATTTATTTACTCCTACAATTATGTCGGTACCGCTGTCTATTCTGGCTTGTTTCTTCGCTGCAGCTTGCTCGATTCTCATTTTGGGAATTCCGGCTTCAATAGCTTTGGTCATCCCGCCAAGCTCTTCAACTTCTTCAATGAGTTTCCAGGCCTTTTGAGCGATTTCTTCCGTGAGTTTTTCAACGTAAAAACTACCTGCCCAGGGATCTACTGTTTTGGTGATCCCGGTTTCCTGCTGAAGATGTAGCTGTGTATTTCTTGCAATTCTTGCAGAAAAATCGGTCGGTAATGCAATGGCCTCGTCCAGGGCGTTGGTGTGCAGGCTCTGTGTGCCTCCAAAAGCTGCTGCTGCGGCTTCAATACAGGTTCGGGCCACATTATTAAAAGGATCCTGTTCGGTGAGACTCCAGCCGCTGGTTTGACTGTGAGTTCTAAGGGAAAGGGATTTCGGGTTTTTAGGATTGAATTGCTTTACCAGTTTTGCCCACAGCATCCTCCCGGCACGCATTTTGGCGATCTCCATAAAATGGTTCATCCCAACGGCCCAGAAAAACGACAGACGTGGTGCAAAACTATCTATTTCCATCCCGGCTTTCAGGCCTTCCCTGATGTATTCCAGCCCATCGGCCAGGGTGTAAGCGAGCTCAATATCATTAGTCGCACCGGCTTCCTGCATATGATATCCCGAAATACTGATACTGTTGAACCTGGGCATATGCTTCGAGGAATATTCAAAAATATCTGAAATGATTTTCATCGAGGGGGCAGGAGGGTAGATGTAGGTGTTGCGCACCATAAATTCCTTGAGGATATCATTCTGGATCGTTCCGGAAAGCTGTTCGGGTTTTACACCCTGTTCTTCCGCCGCAACAATATAAAAAGCCATAATGGGTAAAACCGCCCCGTTCATCGTCATGGAAACCGACATTTTATCCAATGGGATCTGGTCGAAAAGGATCTTCATATCTTCCACCGAATCAATAGCGACCCCTGCTTTCCCAACATCGCCTACCACGCGTTCGTGATCGCTGTCGTAACCACGATGGGTGGGAAGATCAAAAGCTACAGATAAACCTTTTTGGCCGGCAGCAAGGTTTCTTCGATAAAAGGCATTGCTCTCTTCGGCAGTAGAAAAACCGGCATACTGCCTGATCGTCCATGGGCGGGAAACATACATCGTGCTGTATGGCCCGCGCAGATAGGGTGGTATCCCTGCAGCAAAATTCAGGTGCTCAGCTTCCTTAAGGTCCTCTTTGGAATAAGTTGCTTTTAACTTTATGCCTTCAGGAGTTTTATAGGGTTTAGAGTCCCGACTCTCCTTTTTCTTTGGTGCAGATAAGTGAATATGTTGAAGTTCTTTTCTTGACATTTCCGGTAGATTTTAATTTTCTGCAGATTCTTTTTCCAATCTTTCCTGTTCCGATTTTTCGCTCAATCGCCGTTCTAATATAGGTTCCAGTAGGGTTTTGCGCTTGTTTTTTTTCAGAAATGGAAATAACTCCAATTCCTGTTGCATTCTGTCCTGTAGATTCTCAAATTTATTTGTCCCGATAAGAATCAATTCCCTCTCATCAAATCGCTGCTGCTCTTTATTAGCGCTTTCTTTTATTTTCTTCTGAATAATGCCGGCTTTCAATTGCTTTAGAAATCCGCCGCCTTTTTCAATCTCTTTAAAAATTTCAAGTGCTTTTTCAGCAAACTGACGGGTTAAATTTTCAATATAATAAGTGCCTTCGGCGGCATTGTTCACCTTATCCAGGTAGGCTTCATGTTTCATTATCAACAACTGGTTTCGCGCAATTCGGTCGCCAAAATCGTTGTTTTTATGGTAAATGGCATCGTAAGGCGAATTATACACTGTATTGGCCCCGCCTAAAATTGCGCTCATACTTTCGGTAGTGGTGCGTAACAGGTTTACGTTATAATCATAAAGCGTCTTATTGCGTTTAGTAGGCTGGGCCAGAATGTGGCAATCTTCCGGTAAGTTAAACTCCTTTGCCAGACTTGAATATAACCAACGTAAGGCTCTTATTTTGGCAATTTCAAAGAAATAATTAGGGCCTGAAGCCACTACAAACTGAGGCAGAAACTCCGATTTTATATTTTTTAAATCTGAAGATTGCTCTATATGGTTCAGGTA
Organism: Salegentibacter sp.; assembly: GCF_036568425.1. Classification (GTDB taxonomy): domain Bacteria; phylum Bacteroidota; class Bacteroidia; order Flavobacteriales; family Flavobacteriaceae; genus Salegentibacter. Next base: position 4,075 of record NZ_DATCSO010000059.1, read on the forward strand.
TTCGTTGGCATGGGCCAGGGCATAAGCCAGTTGCTGTGGAATATTAGCACCGGCATTTTGGTATAAGTCTGTGTTTATACTGATAACAGAATTAAAATCTTCAGATTTAGAAAGGATTTCATCAAGAATTCTATGATCTTCCTTCAGGTTGAAGAACCAGTTTCCCGAGCGCGCCAGCTTTCCGATAATGTCGGTTTGCAGGTAAACCTGACTCTCTTTTCCCTTCAGAAACTTTCGCAAACGATTGAAAAAATCTTCAGATAAAAATTCAGGTTTCAGGTAGACTGGAGTAGACTTCAGGTTTATTCCTTTAAGTAATTCTTCAATGGCAATCTCTTCTGTTGGAATTTCAAACCAGAGGCTTTCAGCACCTTTTTCTAAGGCGTTCAAGGCTTTTTCATTAGCTGCTTCTGAAGAAACCACAAAGATCTTTTCACAAATATCCCAATGGATAGGAGATTCCAGATGCACAGGCTCTCCAAGGTCTTCAGCAGAATAAAAAGGCTTTACCGCTATCCCATCCAGAGAATTGTAAATGAGTTTCTCGTTATAATCGGCTCCTTTTAGGTCAAATTGTATTTTTTGTTTCCATTGCTTTGCAGAAACTTCTTCGAATTCCTGAAATAATGATTCTTTCATGTTAAAGATTTTTGGTTGCGAGCACCTTAATCTATCGTGTCGTATTCGATGATATAGATATCCTCATCGGCACGTTTCATAAAGTACTTCTGGCGTGCGAATTTTTCTAGTTCCACCGAGTCCTGGAGTTGTTCGATCACAGCTTTATCTTTGGCGATCTCGTTGCGGTAGTAGTTTTTATTATCTTCCAGTTCATTAAGTTCCTGGTTAAGTTCATTGTGAATAAACCAGGAATTGCTATCCAGGAAGATCATCCAACCGGCAAAAATAAGGCTTAACAGCACATATTTATTGCTTAGAAATCTAAACCAGGGTTTTTTTCGCAGCTCTTTTAATTTCATACCGGATAAAGATACAAAATTAGCCTAAGCGGTCCTTGATAATGGTTTGCACAATATCAACAGCTACGGTATTGTACCTGTTAGTTGGAATGATGATATCGGCAAATTCTTTGGTAGGTTCAATAAATTGCTGGTGCATAGGTTTAAGGGTGGTTTGGTAACGCCACAACACCTCTTCCAGATCTCTGCTGCGTTCGTTGATATCGCGTTTTAATCTACGAATAAGGCGTTCATCACTGTCGGCATGAACATAGATCTTTATGTCGAACATTTTTCTGATCTCAGGATTGGTAAGAATTAAAATACCTTCCACAATAACGACTTTCCGGGGTTCGGTTTTCACTGTTAGGTTGGTACGGTTATGTTCTTTAAAGGAATAAACAGGCTGATGTATTGTTTTACCTTCTTTAAGTTCCTTAAGATGTTGTACTAGTAAGTCAAAATCTATGGACTGTGGATGGTCAAAATTGGTTTTAACCCTTTCTTCCATAGTAAGGTGGCTAAGGTCCTGGTAGTAATGATCCTGGGAGATCACATCTACTTCTTCATTTTTTAATTCCTCAATGATCTGGTTTACAACGGTGGTTTTTCCGCTTCCTGTGCCGCCGGCAATTCCTATGATTAGCATCTAAAATAGTTTGGGGCAAATTTAATTATTTGCCCCAAACCCTGAAATTCTTTAAATGCCTATTTAAACTAAATATTTCTTATTTGTCATTCTTCTGGCAAGTGTTGGTATTAGATTACAACAGCCCTTGCATCTTTAACTTAAAAAGTTTTAATTAATTTGAGGCTTCTTCTTCCTTCGGTAGTAGTTTAACGATGCCGGTGCCTTCTATAGCAGCATAGATAAAGCCGTCTGGTCCCTCGCGCACATCACGAAGTCTTCCAACTCCATCTAGCAACTTGGTTCTTTTGCCAATTTCTGTACCATCTAACTCAAGATGTTCGAGGTACTGAAATTTTAAGGACCCAACCAATAAATCACCTTTTAGATCAGGATATTTATCTGATGTTACATAAACAAACCCGCTTGGAGCTATAGACGGAATCCAATAGAACATAGGCTCTTCAAATTCAGGTCCGCCGGTTTGCTCTGTAATAATTGTATCGTCGTAATTAATACCGTAGGTTACCTTTGGCCAACCGTAGTTCAGTCCTTTTTGTACAATGTTGATCTCATCTCCCCCTTGTGGGCCGTGCTCGTGAAGCCAAACTTCTCCGGTTTCAGGATGATAGATCATACCTTGCGGGTTACGGTGACCATAGGAAAATATAGCCTCTTTGGCGTTTTCTTCGCCTACAAAAGGATTGTCTTCGGGAATACTTCCGTCCAGATTTAAACGATATACTTTTCCGCCATCGCGGGTGATATCCTGTGGGTTTACATCGCGGTTTCCACGGTCTCCAACTGTGAAGTATAAATGCCCGGCCTGGTCAAACACTATTCTGGAGCCAAAATGCACTCCTTTGGTGGTATTGGGTTCAGCCTTATAAAGGTCTTCTATATCGGAAAGTTTATTGTTATTGAGTTTAGCCCTAACCAATTTGGTATTTCCTCCTTCGCCTTCTCCTTCTTCGGAAGAAAAAGTAAGGTAGATCCAGCCGGTTGATTTATAATCAGGATGAAGGGCTACCTCCAGTAGTCCGCCTTGCCCCTGGTTATAAACAGCAGGAACTCCCGAAATAGATTGCTTCTTACCATCTTTAAAATGAAAAAGCTCCCCGCTTTTTTCGGTTATCAGTATACTTTCATCAGGCATGAAGGTAAAACTCCAGGGAATATTTAGTCCGGAAACTACTACTTCGTGCTCATAATCTGTTTCAGGTGCTTCGGCTTCGGGTTGTTCTTCAAGACCTTCCCGGGTTGAGATTTCCTGCTCTTCGGTTTCGGTGGCTTTAGCCTCTTCTGAAGATTTTTGATTCTCGCCGCAAGCCGAAAGCGCAAGGATCATACTTAGGGATAATAATACTCGTTTCATATGAATAGTTTTGGTGATTAGACAATTTGACTGTTCCGGCAAATTGAATTAACTAAGATATAAAAAATCTAAAGTTCTTATTGCTATCCGGAAGGAATTATTATATTTGCAGCCGCTTAACGGCAGAAGTTCTTTTTTTTAGATCTTAAAATACAACTCGGGGTGTAGCCCTTCGATAAATCTTTATCAAGATTTACTCAGGATAAACTCCGCCCGGTTATCGCGTCCCGCTATGGCGGGAAGGTCGCAGGTTTGAAAAAATATGCTAATTTTAAAGAATGCTTGTTTACATTCTTTTTAGCGAAAAACCTTCAAGGTATTATGTGGGTCAAACCGCTAATATCGAAGATAGACTGAAAAGACATAATGCGGGAAGAGTAATATCCACAAAAAATGGAATGCCCTGGAAGCTAGTTAAGCAATTTCCTGTTGAAGGAAGGTCTGAAGCTTTGAAATTAGAGCGAAAGATTAAAAAAAGAGGTGCTGAACGATTTTTAGACGACCTTAATAAGAAAATTTAGTTCTTAAATTAATGGAATAAGAAGGTTGAAAAACCTCAAAATTATACACCTCGGGGTGTAGCGTAGCCCGGTTATCGCGCCTGCTTTGGGAGCAGGAGGCCGCAGGTTCGAATCCTGCCACCCCGACAAAGAAAAGCCC
>NZ_DATCSO010000060.1:0-16475 GCF_036568425.1 Salegentibacter sp.
AGGAGTTGCTTACTATTTAAACTTTTCCCAATATACTTTTCCCAATAATCTAATGAAGATTTCCAGGAATGGTAATTTCCTTTACTCCCGTTATTATAATATTCTTCTACGATACTGGCGAAAAAATTATAGAAATTGATATCCAAATCCATATGTTCTTTTAAGCCATATTCCTTGTTTCTGATATCCATTAATCGCTTTGATCGAATTTGTTCTGCCAGCTGAATTTGAGTGGAATTATGCTCTCGCTCTATTTCATCTTTTGGGTTTTCGAAAATCTTTAGTTTTAAAAATTCTCTTCGGGTGGGTTTACCTGTCTTGGGATTTATTATTTCAGGGTAGAAATCCAGGTAAAGACTTAATTTACCCTTGGCTAATTTTTTACTTCGCAATGTTACGTTGGCCATATTAATTTTTTACGTGGTATGGAATAGTTTGTCAATTTCACTTCTGTGAATACGGGTATTTCGAGTTGAGATTTTTGTTGCTTTAATTTTACCTTCTTTGATCAGTCTATAAACAGTAGGTTTTGATAAACCCAATAGCTTTGAAACTTCTGGTACAGTCAAAACTTCTTTACCTTGTATAACATTTAAATTTGACTCAACAGGATGGGGTAGGGTGGTAGTTTTTTCTCTCACGATTCCGCTCTTAGCCTCCTGCAATTTTTCTTCTCTTAATTTGTCTTTATACGCCCGGCTATTACAAATTTTACTGCAATATCGAGTCTTTAGAGTTTTTGCAATGAACTCTTTTTGGCAATATTGACAGATCTTTTCAACACGAATACTGGTAGCCATATTAGTTTCTATAAGATTATATAAATATATATAAGATAATATAAGTATATTTAAGTATCATAAAGTCACCAAATTAATTTTGGATTTTACTCACCAAAAATGAGGTACAACAAAGATACAAATTCGACCTAAAATTAACTGATTTTAACTAAAAATAAATTAGAGTAAAAAATAAAAGCCCTTTAAAATTAAGGGCTTGTGAGGTTTTGAGATTTTTTTTGAGTCAGATCATTTACCAATACAGAAATTAGAAAATATATTACCCAGGAGCTCATCGTTAGTGACCTCGCCGGTGATCTCTCCAAAATAATGCAGCGCTTCCCTGATATCTATGGCCAGTAGATCTCCTGAAAGATTATTATTAAGGCCTTCTTCAACCTTGTTGATTTCCTCAAGGGCTTTTAATAGCGCGTTATAATGTCTGCTATTGGTCACAATGGTGTTGTTGTTTCGCAAAGCTCCAGTATTGACAAACTCCAGTAATTTCATCTTAAGCTCTTCTACACCTTCACCCGTCTTGGCTGAAAGCAACTGCAGGCTCGATCCCTCTATGTCATTTAAGGCTTGTGCCAGTTTCTTTCTTTCTTCTGCTGAAAGTTGATCTATCTTATTGGCTATAATGATAAGTGGTTTCTGGGGAAACTTGTTTTTGATTTTCTCAATTTCATAAAGAAATACGTCCAACTCACCCTTACCTGAAGGATTATTTTGATGAGGCTCGCGGTTTCTGATGTCTGTCTGCCATTTTCTACTATCTATCAAGGCCACAACCACCTGCGCCTGACTTATCTTATCAAAGGTTCGTTTGATTCCGATGCTCTCCACCACATCCTGTGTTTCCCGAATTCCTGCCGTATCGATGAACCTGAAGCCAACTCCGCCAATACTCATCTCATCTTCAATGCTGTCTCTGGTAGTACCAGCGATCTCTGAGACTATGGCACGCTCTTCATTGAGCAGGGCGTTGAGCAAAGTGGATTTCCCCACATTGGGTTCGCCTACTATGGCTACGGGAATTCCGTTTTTCAATACATTTCCGGTGGCAAAGGAGTCGATTAATCTCTTTAGCACCTGCTGAATTTTAGCTATAAGCGACTTAAACTGATCCCGGTTTGCAAACTCTACATCTTCCTCTGAAAAATCTAACTCCAGCTCTATCAGGGAAGCAAAGTCGAGCAGTTCCTGCCTTAGCCTTTGGATCTCACTGGAAAAGCCTCCACGCATCTGTTGCATCGCCATTTGATGGCTGGCCTGGTTTTCAGAAGAAATAAGGTCAGCGACAGCCTCGGCCTGGCTCAGATCCATCTTTCCGTTTAAAAAGGCACGCATGGTAAATTCTCCGGCCTCGGCAGAACGGCAGCCTTTTCTTACGAGGAGCTGAATGATTTCTTGCTGAATATATGGACTTCCGTGGCAGGAGATCTCTATGGTTTCTTCTCCGGTATAGGATTTGGAACCTCTGAAAACCGATACTAGAACTTCGTCTAAAGTTCGTTCGCCATCTACCAGGTTTCCAAGGTGTAAAGTGTGGCTGGGCTGTTCTTCAAGAGGCTTTTTGCTTTTGGCTCTAAAAAGTGGAGCTACAATATTCATTGCTTCAGGGCCCGAAACCCTTATTATCGAAATAGCTCCGGCTCCCGAAGGAGTTGCCAGTGCCACTATGGTGTCATTCAATTTCATAGCGCAAAGATAGGTTGCCCTGTGGCCCTCTCCAAAACTGCCAGATGAAAATTAACAAAACCTCGCGATTGTAACATTTTTATTTTTCGGTCGTCTTATTGATACAGGAGTTTATTAACTTCACAGTACTAATTACTCAAACTTACACGATGAGAGAAGATAATCAAATGCTTGTTTTAACCCACCTTAGTCAGTTGTTGGACCTTGTAACAGGAATCGGTGGCTTTCTTGTTCCCCTTATTTTATGGTTAACCCAGAAAGATAAAGTTGCAGGTATGGACCATCACGGCAAAATGATTCTGAACTTCCAGATAAGCATGTTCATTTACAGCATCATAGCTGTACCCCTTATTTTCCTCCTGGGCCTTGGAATTATTGCCCTTATCGTGATCGCGATAATCGTGTTAGTCTTGCCTATAGTAAATGCCATTAAGGTTAGCAACGGAGAAATGCCATATTACCCGTTTACCATCCGAATCCTGAAATAAATAGATAAAAAGGTATAAAAAAGAAGCCATCAGTTTTTTTAAAACTGATGGCTTCTTTTTTATTTGTTCCCCTTTGGGGGCCGGGGGTTAATTATTTAGCATAACCGGCATAACCAGCATAATGATCTTCTCTCCCGCATCAAGTCCGTCTATCGGAGTGAGGATTCCTGCACGGTTAGGCAGGCTCATCTCCAGCTGAACTTCATCTGAAGTCAGGTTGTTCAGCATCTCGGTAAGGAAACGCGAATTAAAACCTATCTGCATATCATCGCCCTGGTATGAACAGGTTAAGCGCTCTTCGGCCTTGTTGCTGTAATCTACGTCTTCCGCAGAAATATTCAATTCGGCGCCGGCTATCTTAAGTCGTACCTGGTGCGTGGTCTTATTAGAGAAAATAGACACCCTGCGTACAGAGCTTAAGAACTGGTTTCTCTCTATTGTTAATTTATTCGGATTCTCCTTTGGAATTACCGCTTCGTAGTTAGGATATTTACCATCTATTAGTCTACATATAAGCTCGGTATCATCAAAAGTAAATTTCGCATTGGAATCATTATACTCGATCAAAACTTCGCTTTCGCTTCCGGCCAGTATACCTTTTAAAAGTGTTAAAGGCTTCTTCGGCATAATAAATTCTGCCGACTGGTTAGCAGTAACATCTTCTCGGGAATATTTTACCAGTTTGTGTGCATCAGTTGCCACAAAGGTTAGTCCTTCAGAAGAGAACTGAAAGAAAACCCCGCTCATTACCGGGCGAAGGTCATCGTTGCCCGATGCAAAAATCGTCTTAGCAATTGCGGTGGCAAGAATATCTCCTTCCATTCTGGTGCTGCTGGGATCTTCCAACTCGACTGGGTTCGGAAATTCCTCCCCATGAGCATAGGCAAGGGCGTATTTTCCGTGGTTGGAACTAAGTTCTATGGTATTGTTATCTTCAACTACAAAAGTCAGGGGCTGCTCCGGAAAAGTCTTTAATGTGTCCAGAAGCAGTTTTGCAGGTACCGCAATCTTTCCTTCAGAATCTGAATCTACTTTTAACTTGGCAGACATCGTGGTCTCCAGGTCTGAGGCAGAAACCCTAAGTTCATCCTGCTTAAGGTCAAATAGAAAATTGTCTAGTATAGGGAGGGTGTTGTTATTGTTAATTACTCCGCCCAGTATTTGAAGCTGTTTCAGCAGGTAACTGCTGGATACAATAAATTTCATCGGCTTTTCTTGATTAATTAGAATCAGTTACAAATATATTTTAATCCATTAAAAATCCCCCTTTTCCCGGCGAGTTTTTATTAACATCAAAATATTGAATAAAGCCTGTAACTTATTTTATAACAAGGTTTTGTGAATATTCCTGAAGTGAAAATTGTTAATATGTTCCATCCGGAAGCCATTTACCGGGGAAGGCTTTGCCTTATTTCACGTATTTTCTTTTTCTAAAGAAATTAAAGGCAAAACCAAAGATGGTGAGCAGGATCAAAGGCACTGCTAAATTGATTAGCTGCCATTTTTCGCGTTCTGCTGAAGCTTTCCGCTGATCCAGGAAGGCTATGTTTATTTCCTTGGTTCGTATGTCTATAAGTCCGGTGTCATCCAGCATATAGTTCACCGCGTTCATCAAAAATTCTTTGTTGCCGTAGGTATTGCCGGTGTAAGGGTCAAAACCAAGTTCGAGGGGTTTTCCGCGTTGCAACTCGTTTTTGATCACATCTCCATCTGCGATCACCAGTATTTTGGTTTCTTGACTGCTTTCCAGGTCGTCATCTGTTTCAAAAGGCTTGATCCTGTTTTTATATGCTGAAGTAAATTCTCCTTCCAGTAAAACCGCCAGCGGCTGCTCTCCGTCATTATAACTGGCCAGATTAGGCTCTTTACCCACTATGCTCAAACTTATTTCCTTAGGAGTGCCTTCTACTTTGGTTTGCGGCGAACTGCTCAGTAAAATGGTTTTTTTTACCTGGTTTTTTAAGGTGTCTATCTGGTTGGCATATTCAAACTTTACCGCTTCGATATTGTTGATTATGGGGTGGTCGTTAGGCGATGCACTTAGCGGACTGTAAAACCAGGGATAGGGATTAAATCTTGTATTGTTCCCGCTACCCGAAGCAAGGATGATTGGCGCGGAATAAATGTCGTTGATCAACACCGGATTGATACGCACTCCATAAGAAAAGAACAAATCGCCCAGGTTGAGGTCTCTTGGGTAGGCCAGGGCTGTACCGGTTGGATTCATTAAACTGTCGGTCTCCATGGCAACACTTTCGGTGAGCCAGATAGATTTTCCGCCTTGCATCGTGTATAGGTCCAGAATATATTTCTCTTTTTCTGAATATGCTTCTGTAGGCTTGGCCTCGATGATGAGATCGTATTTATTAAGATCTTTCAGGGTTTTTCCGGGATTCACCGCAGCTGAATCTAAAGTGAAGGGAGCAAGCAAATAATAATCCTGCAGGCTCTTGATGAAATCAGCTATTCGGGCATCTGGTAATTCCCCGTTTCCACGCATTACCGCGATCTTCTTTTCTCTCGGATAAATAAGCTTGCTAAGGCCATCGGCAAAAGCGTATTCCAGTTGTTGTACCGAGTTGGTGACCAATTCTTCATCTGAAGCTCCTAACTGACTTTTAAGTAAAGGGATCTTAACCGATTTATCTCCGTAGTTTGCCATGGCCCAGGGAAAAATGAGTTCCTCCGAACTTTTTCCGCTTTCCTTTACCGAGATTCTTGCCGGAGTCATCCCCAGCTCGTAGAATTCAGTAGCAATGGCTTCCGCGTCTCCTTCCTGGTCAAGGGGATCGGTGAAATTGAATTTAATATTGTGGTTATAGGCGGCAAATTCTTCCAGCATCTGCCTGGTTTCATTTCTCAACCTTCTGAACTGCGCCGGGAATTGCCCCTCCAGGAAAACGTCTATAATTACCGGCTCTTCCACATCATTAATAATCTTGAGCGCAGCAGGGGAGAGGGTATAGCGATTATCTTCGGTAAGGTCCCACCGGGTAAAGAACTCTGATGCCAGCCAATTTACCACTGCAATTGCCAGAACCAGGATAACAAGCGATTTGTATGTGTTGCCGTGTTTCAAGATCAGGATTTTTGCTGCTGGTTTTTAAGTCTGATTTCCGTGAGTTTCAGAAAAAGAAAGATGAAACTTATAAAATAGATTACATCCCGGCTGTCTATAACGCCGCGGCTTATGCTTTGGTAATGATAACTTATCCCCAGGTATTCCAACCCGTAATTTCCGCCGGAAATACTTGTCGATGAAAGTCCTTCAAAAGCGAAATAACTCAGGAAACAAAGAAAGACAGCGATGATAAAAGCAACGATCTGATTTTGGGTTAGCGAGGAAGCAAAAGTCCCAATCGCGGTATAACAACCGGCCAGAAAAATAAGTCCCAAATAAGATCCCAGGTTTGCGCCTACATCAAAATTTCCGACGGGATCCCCCAACTGATGTATAGTGAATACGTATAAAAGGCTTGGAATTATGGCCAGAATAACCAACAACAGTGCTCCAAAATATTTTCCCATAACAAGTTGTTTAAATCCTATTGGGCGGGTAAGTAGAAGTTCAATGGTACCCTGTCTTTTCTCTTCCGCGAAACTTTTCATACTTATGGCGGGGATGAGAAAGATAAAGATCCATGGAGCAAGGTTAAAAAATGCTTTGATATCGGCGAAACCGCTATCCAGGATGTTATATTCGCCGGGGAAAACAAACAGACATAAACCACAGGCAACTAAAAATATCCCTATCACCAAATACCCGATAGAAGAGGAAAAAAAAGATTGTATTTCTTTATTTAAAATTGCTAACATTTAATCAGTTCTTGGTTCTAATAATTTGGTTTTAAATTGCTTCACCCCTCTCCACCATTTAACGTCTAAAAGCTGCCGTCTAAAGACTAGGGACTAAAGACTATCGATTGTCTCAACACTCCAGGCTTGCGGTTTTTCGTTGAACATCACTTTGGTTTCGGCCCAGATGCCTTTAAAAAGTGCTGAGTTGCGATAATTTTCCAGGGCAGCTTCATCGGTCCAGTGACTATACGTAAAAAATTGGGTTGTATTGTTTTTATCTCTCAATAATTCCAGGTTCCGGCATCCTTCAAAATTCCTGATTTTCTCTTTATTGGCTTCAAAGTTAGCCAGAAACTTCTCAATTCTTTCGGGGTCAAAGCCCATTTTCACGATTCTTATCAGCATATATTATTGAAAATTTATAGTTACAGTATCCCGAAGTTCCAGCCCGAAGAGGGTTGAAGCACTACCCACGGTAGAAGGGTTGCTTTTGTAAATGGCGAGTTCGATATACCCGGCCGAATTAAAAAGCGCCAACTTTTTCCCGTCTTCTACCCCGCGTTTCTCCCTTTCCTGTTCAAAATTGATCCATCCACTGTAGGATTCATGAATATTTTCAAACCCAACCATCCTTGCACTCAACTTAAAATTCCGTCCTTTTCCTACTTGTTCAAAGAGCTTTCGGGAGATATTGGTGATCACGTTTCCGTAGTTATCTATGTAGATCACATGGCCAACGATCTGATTTTTATCGGTATTGATGATGGGCTCAAACTCCTTGAGATACTTTATCTGGTTAATGCTTTTTCCAATCACCTCAAGTGTACCTCCTCTTGCCAGGTGGCTGGCAACTTTCACAAATACGTCCAGTACCGGGAAATTGGTCTGTAATTTATCGTGAATGTTGATCTCTACGATCTTTGCGGGTTTGATTTCCGAAGCTAACAGCGATAAGATCCCGTTGTTGGCACAGATAAAATAATGGTCGTCCAGATACACGGCCAGATGCTTGTTCTCCGGCGTGAATTCTGAATCGATCCCGATTATATGTATGCTTCCTTTAGGGAAACTATTGTAGGCATTCCTTATAATATAGGCAGCCTCGCTGATGTGAAATGGCGAGACCGAATGTGAAATATCAACAATTCTCACCTGCTGTTCCAATTCGGTGTAAATCGCCCCTTTAACCGCTCCCGCAAAGTAATCCTTCTCTCCAAAATCGGTAGTAAGAGTAATGATGGCCATAGGTTATTGTTAATATTTTTTTAACTTCTAAGAGCTTATTTTGTGTAAGTTTGTATAAGGCGAAGATAAAATTTATTTTGTCTAATCTCCTTTTAAAATCCCGTTAAAAACACGGTATTTATCAAGAATTGATTGCGTGTTTTTAAAGATAAATTTATTTAGATATATTTTAAAATGTAGTCCATATCCAACCAATTAAAACTCCTGGCATTTGAATGAAATTGTAATTGAACTTTCCGAAATTAATCCAAGGGAATTCTTTGGAAATCATAACGAGAATATTGAACTTTTAAAAAAATACTTTCCCAAGCTCAAGATCGTGGCGCGGGGTAGCAGGATAAAAGTTTTTGGTGATGAAGAAATGCTGGAAGAATTCGATGAGCGCTTTTCTATGCTGATGGATCATTTTGCACGCTATAACAAATTAGATGAAAATGTGATTGAAAGAGTTCTTACCAGCGAAACCAAAGAGGAGTATCAAACTTCGGCAGAAAGCGGAGATGTTTTGGTTCACGGGGTAAGTGGCAGGATGATCAAGGCTCAAACCGCCAACCAGCGAAAACTGGTGGAACTCACCAAAAAGAATGATATGGTCTTTGCTATAGGACCTGCCGGAACCGGAAAAACCTACACAGGGGTAGCTCTGGCTGTTAAAGCCCTTAAAGAGAAACAGGTTCGCCGTATTATTCTTACAAGGCCTGCTGTGGAGGCAGGGGAGAATTTGGGCTTTCTCCCTGGTGATCTAAAGGAAAAACTGGATCCCTATATGCAGCCTCTTTATGATGCGTTAAGAGATATGATTCCGCACGAAAAACTGGAAACTTTTATTGAAAAAGGCATTATTCAGATCGCGCCACTGGCTTTTATGCGAGGCCGAACACTGGACCACGCCTTTGTGATCCTGGATGAAGCCCAGAATACCACACACGCCCAAATGAAAATGTTTCTGACCCGGATGGGGAAGGATGCCAAATTTATGATCACTGGTGATCCAGGCCAAATCGACCTACCCCGAAGAGTGATTTCTGGATTAAAAGAAGCTCTGTTGATCCTAAAAGATGTAAAAGGTGTAGGAATACTCTACCTTGACGATAAGGATGTGATAAGGCATAAATTGGTTAAAAAAGTCATCGCTGCTTATAAAGAAATAGAACATACTGAATAGAATAAATTCACAGGCCCTTTTCGGGCCTTAAATTTTAATTTGAATTGATGAAAAACACCATAACGAAAACCAATTTCAATTTTCCCGGGCAGAAAACTGTGTATAAAGGAAAGGTAAGAGATGTTTATAGCTTGCAGGATAATAAACTCATTATTGTAGCTACAGATAGGCTTTCGGCATTTGATGTGGTTATGCCCAGGGGGATTCCTTATAAGGGTCAGATCCTGAATCAGATCGCCACCAAAATGATGAAAGCTACTGAAGATCTTGTGCCCAACTGGTTGGAGGCCACCCCTGATCCCAATGTGGCAATTGGTGAAAAATGCGAACCTTTTAAAGTCGAGATGGTGATACGTGGATATTTGGCAGGACATGCTGCCAGAGAATATAAGTCAGGGAAAAGAGAGCTTTGTAGGGTAAAACTGCCCGAAGCTATGAAGGAGAACGATAGGTTTCCTGAACCAATTATTACCCCTGCTACTAAAGCCGAACAGGGAGATCACGATGAGGATATTTCAAAAGAAGAAATCCTTAAAAGAGGGATTGTTTCTACTGAAGACTATGGGGTATTGGAAGATTATACCCGAAAATTGTTTCAGCGCGGAACAGAGATCGCTGCCGGGAGAGGACTCATCCTGGTAGATACCAAATATGAGTTTGGGAAGACTTCAGAAGGAAAGATCGTGCTTATCGATGAAATCCACACCCCTGATTCTTCCCGTTATTTCTATGCTGAAACCTATGAAGAACTTCAGGAAAAAGGCCGGCCTCAAAAACAGCTTTCCAAAGAGTTTGTGCGCCAATGGTTAATTGAGCAAGGTTTCCAGGGAAAAGAAGGACAGCAGCTTCCTGAAATGAGCGATGCTTATATCACCACCGTTTCAGACCGGTATATTGAACTTTACGAAAATATCACCGGAGAGAAGTTTGTGAAAAGTGATATTAGCAATATTGAAACCCGGATAGAGAAAAATGTCCTGGACTATTTAAAGTAAATCTCTATATCTATTATTTACAAGCCTGAAAGACCAGCTAATTTATGCTAGCGGTTTTTCAGGCTTTTCCTTTTAGAAGTTTCTATGAAATCTCTGGATATTTTAATTCTTTCTTTAGTTCTTGTAATTGGCCTGTTAAGACTTATAGTTTATTAATGGAATTTCGTAATAATTTTATAAATTGCCCTAAACATAATCAAACTACTATAAAAATACGCTGTATTATCATCAATAATTTAATTTAAATTATGAGTAATTATCATATTAAGAATTTAGAGGAATACTTTCAGGTTTACCGGAAATCGGTGCGGGAACCTGCAAATTTCTGGGAAGAAGTAGCCGAGGAACATTTTACCTGGCGCAAGCGGTGGGATAATGTGTTGAGTTGGGATTTCTCCAGGCCTGAAGTAAAATGGTTTGAAAATGCAAAACTCAATATCACCGAAAATTGTATTGATCGCTTTCTTTTTACCCGCGGTGATAAGACGGCGATAATATGGGAGCCTAATGAACCATCAGAAGAAGCCAGGCATATAAGTTATCTTCAGCTTCATAAAATGGTGAATAAATTTGCCAATGTGCTTAAGGATAATGGCATTAAAAAAGGAGACCGGGTTTGTATTTACCTTCCGATGATTCCTGAACTTGCAGTTGCCATGCTTGCCTGTGCCAGAATTGGAGCTATCCACTCGGTGGTTTTTGCCGGCTTTTCTTCAAAGGCCCTTGCAACCCGTACAAACGATGCCGACTGTAAGATGATGATTACCGCGGATGGCTCCTTTCGCGGAGGTAAAACCATAGACCTAAAAGGAATTGCCGATGAAGCTCTCAAGGATAGTCCAGGTGTGGAAAATGTTCTGGTGGCAAAACGAATTAACAGCGATATCCATATGGAAGAGGGTCGTGATAAATGGCTACAGGAATTGCTGGATGAGGCTTCAGATGAATGTGCTCCCGAAATTATGGATGCTGAAGATCCGCTTTTTATCCTTTACACTTCCGGTTCTACCGGAAAGCCAAAAGGTATGATGCATACAACCGGGGGCTATATGGTGTATACCGCTTATACCTTTAAGAATATTTTTCAGTATAAAGAAGACGATGTGTACTGGTGTACTGCTGATATTGGTTGGATCACCGGGCATTCCTATATTCTCTACGGGCCGCTGGCTAATGGCGCCACAACCCTGATGTTTGAAGGAACACCTTCTTATCCGGATGCAGGTCGGTTCTGGCAGATCGTGGAAAAACATAAGGTGAATCAGTTTTATACTGCTCCAACTGCTATCAGGTCGCTGGCTAAAACAAGCTCTGAATTCGTAGAAAAATATGATCTCTCTTCGCTAAAAGTTCTTGGCTCTGTGGGAGAACCTATTAACGAGGAAGCCTGGCACTGGTATAACGACCATATCGGGAAGAAAAAGAGTCCGATTGTAGATACCTGGTGGCAAACAGAAACCGGGGGGATAATGATCTCTCCAATCCCCTATGTAACTCCTTCTAAACCAACCTATGCAACTTTGCCTTTTCCCGGGGTGCAACCCGCCCTTATGAATGAAAAAGGTGAGGAGATTAAAGGTAACCAGGTTGAAGGTAGACTATGTATAAAATTTCCATGGCCTGGAATGGCTCGTACCATTTGGGGCAATCACGAGCGGTATCGGGAAACCTATTTCTCGACATTTAAGAATATGTATTTTACCGGGGATGGTGCTTTGCGTGATGAGGTTGGGTACTACAGGATTACCGGTAGGGTAGATGATGTGATTATCGTTTCTGGCCATAATCTGGGTACTGCGCCTATCGAGGATGCGATCAACGAGCACCCGGCGGTCGCAGAATCGGCGGTGGTTGGTTTCCCTCACGAAATCAAAGGAAACGCACTTTATGCTTACGTTATTCTGAAGGAAGTTGGAGAAAGCCGTGACCGTGAGAATCTGCGAAAAGAGATAAAACAGTCTATTTCAGAAAAAGTAGGACCTATCGCTAAACCTGAAATAATTCAGTTTGTAAGCGCCCTTCCTAAAACCCGAAGCGGAAAGATCATGCGACGAATCCTTAGAAAGATCGCTTCCCGTCAAACTGAAAATCTTGGAGATACATCTACTCTACTCAATCCCGAAATCGTAGAGGAGATTATAAGTGAAAGAGGTTAATCTACCTTAATTTCAAATTTTGAGAGGTTGTTTAAGGAGTTTAAGAACTTTAGAACAACCTCTTTTTTTGCAAAAAAGCTCTTAGCTGTTAAAATGCCGGAATATGCCAGGTCGGTATACCCCGGGTTTTAATTACATAGATATTTTTTTTATCTTAACTCCTTGTTAAATTACGGAACAATAATTGATTGTTTATTAGAACATCTAAAACTTAAATAATGAAAAGATTTCTCTTACTTAGCTTAATGGTTATTTTTGGGTTTAATTCTTACGCCCAAATCAATAGCCAAAACGTCCTCAATGATAGAATGACGATTTCTGTTTATAAAAAAACACCAAAAGGTTTTACAGGCACCCCATTTGTTGATGAAGAATTTAAAAAAGGAATTATTATGGATGAAGACGGCAGGTCCCAACCGGCTTTCTTGCGTTATAATGCTGTAGAAGGTATTATGGAGATAAAATTAAATAAGCTGCAGGAAGATATTCACGTCTTACCCCGCATAAAAAAAATTAATTATTCTATAGATGACTATACCTATTTTATCGATTCGAAAAGAACTGAAGACGGGGAACATTTGGAGGGATATTTTGTTAGATATTATGCAGGTGATAATGTAAAACTCCTCGGATGGCCAAGACCAGATATAATTGAAGCTCAGGCAGCTAAAACCGGTTATGATAAAGATAAGCCCGCTCACCTTAAAGTTGAGATGGAATATTATCTTGAAATTGGTGATAACAGGCTTCAGGAGGTAAGACTACGGCCAAGAGATTTCCGAAAGGCCTTTGATGAAAATGATGCGATGAAGAATTATTTATCAGATAATAAGGTGAAAGACCTCGAAGATGCCATACAGGCCCTTAAGTTCTACGATAAGCAGGCTTAAGTAAAAGTAATAAAATAATTTAAAGCTGAATCTTTTTACGGGTTCAGCTTTATTTTATAAGGAGATCTCGTAATCTTTTATAAGTTTCAGTATCGCTTTTTCTGTTTCTGTAAGAGGGCCATAATCTTTTTTATTATCCTTTCTTACAGCCTCAAAATAAGGCACTATCTCCCCGGTTTCATAAGTGTTTACAATACGCGGGTGTACATAATAACTTCTGCAAACTGCTCTGGTATTGCCCAGGCCCTGGGCAGTAGCATCAAAGGCATCCAGAAGGTTCTTTTTGTTGGCCTTCGCGTTACTTTTGTAGCCGAGCTCTTTTAGGGTTTCAAAGAAGATTTTTGAAGCGCTCCAGGTTCTGAAATCTTTAGCTGAAAATATATCACCGCTTATCTCGTGAATATATTCATTTATCATCCCACTATCTATGCTTTGCTTTTGACCTTTTTCATCGAAGAATTTAAATAATTCCCAGCCCGGAATCTCTTCACATTGATTGATGAGCTTTATAAGCTTTTTATTTTTTAAGCTCACCCTGTGTTGCTTATCGCTTTTCCCGGTAAACTCAAAGATCACCCTATCCTTATAGGTTTTTATATGCCTGCTTCTAAAAGTTGATAACCCGTAGGTTTTATTTTCTTTTGCATAATATTGATTCCCAATCCTGATATGGGTTTCCTCCATTAATCTGATGATAAGTGCTAGCACCTTTCTTTGAGTCATCTCGGGAAGATCAAGATCATGATCTACCCGACGGCGTATTTTTGGAAGTATCTCTCCGAAAGCTGTCATTTTAAAGAATTTGGTTTCATTTCTTATTTTGGACCACAGGGGATGATACATATATTGTTTCCGGTTTTTTTCATCCCTTCCAACAACCTGCAAATGGGTATTCCTGGCTTGTGAGATCCTTACCTCACTCCAGGCGGGGGGAATCACCAGTTTTTTAATATGTTGAATTGTTTCTTTATTTGATATTCTCTTTCCGTCTTTAAAATAGGAGAAACCACGGCCCTGTTTTTTGCGCTTTATAGAAAGCTGCTCTTCTGAAACATAACGCAAATTGGCAAGATTAGCCGCCTCATAGGGATCTTGTAAAATAAGTTTTACCTCTTGTGGAGAAATGGTCATAGCAGCATTTTCTATAAAAATAGGCTGAAATCTCCTTCGGCTGTAATAAAGCTTTGTGAAAATTGAATTAAGAAAAATAAAAAGCCTTTCCTGTTATTACCAGAAAAGGCTTTTTTTACAAGAATAAGACTTCTTATTTAAAATAGCTGAAGTTCTCTCCTTCCTCGATTCTCAAAAGGCTTTCGTAGATAAGGTTAATAACGTTTTCCACATCATTTTTGTGCACCATTTCTACCGTAGTGTGCATATACCGAAGCGGTAAAGAGATAAGGGCAGAGGGCACCCCCCCATTGCTATAAGCAAAGGCATCGGTATCGGTGCCGGTAAATCTTGAATTTGCTGCCCGCTGGAAAGGAATTTGCTTCTCTTCAGCGGTTTCAATGAGCAATTCCCTTAAATTATTCTGAACAGCCGGTGCGTAAGCAATCACCGGGCCCGCACCAATTTTCGCTAAACCATTTGTTTTCTTTTCGATCATTGGGGTAGTGGTATCGTGGGTCACATCGGTTACTATGGCCACATTGGGCTTAATGCGCTGGGTGATCATCTCTGCTCCGCGCAAGCCAATCTCTTCCTGCACCGAATTGGTTACATACAACCCAAAAGGTAGTTTCTTCTTGTTCTCCTTTAATAAGCGCGCCACCTGTGCAATCATAAAACCACCTATTCGGTTATCCAGGGCGCGGCATACAAATTTATCTTCATTCAGAATAAAGAAATCATCAGGATAGGTAATTACACAACCTACGTGTACTCCCAGGTTTTCGACTTCCTCTTTAGTAGAACACCCCACATCTATACAGATATTATCCATTTTTGGAGCCTGCTCTTTCTCCTTGTCGCGGGTATGAATGGCCGGCCAGCCAAACACTCCTTTAACTATTCCATTTTTAGTATGAATATTTACCCGCTTTGAAGCAGCTATCTGGTGATCGCTTCCGCCATTTCTCACTACATATATAAGTCCATCGTCGGTGATATAATTTACATACCAGGAGATTTCATCGGCATGACCTTCAATAACTACTTTGAATGGTGCATCGGGATTAATAACGCCAACTGCCGTACCGTAGATATCGGTAATAAACTCGTCTACATAAGGTTTAAGGTATTCCATCCACAGCTTCTGGCCCTCAGCTTCGTAACCGGTTGGTGCAGCATTATTGAGGTATTTCTCCAGGAAATCCATGGATTTTTTATTCAGTATTTTTCCTTTGTCCATATTGTTTGAAATTTGAGCGAATTTAAGAAGATTTAGGCGGATGACAACCCGTGATTCATTAAATTTGGAATGATTTTGGCTGAATGATTTGTGAAATAATTATTGATGATAAAAAAGCTTTTCATACTGATTTCATTACTAAGTGCCGGACTGATGGCTCAGGAGGATACTACTCAAGTGGATACCCTGCAGAAACGGTATATGATTATTTTAGGGGACACCATCCCCCGGGAAGCCATAGACCTTGATGAAGTGGTTATTCTGAAAGACCTGAAATTCGATAATCTTCAGGAAAGAAGACGTTACCTTATATTAAGGAGAAAAACCCGAAAGGTTTATCCTTATGCCAAATTGGCTTCTGAGAGACTGGTTTCTTTAAACAGCAGGCTGGATGAGATCGAATCCAGGGGCGCCCGGAAACGCTATACCAGGATTGTCCAGAATTATATCGAAGATGAATTTTCAGCCGAATTGAAAAAGCTTACCCATACCGAAGGTCAGATTCTTGTGAAGCTTATCCACCGCCAAACTGGCACTACAGCCTTTAATTTGGTGAGAAACCTTAAAAGTGGCTGGCGTGCTTTCTGGTATAATACCACGGCCAGTTTGTTTGATATCTCTCTCAAGGAAAAATATGATCCACATAACAGCCAGGAAGATTACCTTATAGAAGATATTCTTCAGCGTTCGTTTAATCAGGAGGTGCTGGAGCCTCAGGCCACCGCCTTAGACTTTAAATATGTTGAGCTTACCGATAAATGGAAGAGGCCCCAACAGCGGGTACAATAGGGGGGAAATCTGGATTTTTTAATTTTTGCTGAAATTAACACCGCATTTTTTCGACTAAAGTCTTTGGTTTCTAGGGGCTTATTTTTTTTCATTAAGTTTTCTTTAAAAAACATTCA
>NZ_DATCSO010000061.1:0-2475 GCF_036568425.1 Salegentibacter sp.
TTAAATGAAAAAAACATTAATCCCAACAGGAATAATAATTTTTTAACCATGTGTAATTGAATTTTGATTAGTTGTTTCACGCATTTCAGCATGTTTTTGATTATAAAATTAGTTAAATTTTAGGTTTATATTAACTATTCAGAAATGTTTTCGACCGACAACATATTTCAGTAGCTAAATAACAAACCTAAACGAAAACGTTTAAGCTAAAATAGAAAGAAGTATGCACACTTAAACTATTTTTTTAATTAATTATTAACAGTATGTAAAAGAATTCAATTTGAATTAAAAAGATTATTATGGTTCATAAAATAATGCTTCTTAAGGGAGCCGGAAAAACCAGAAGATGGAACAGTATACTCCATTGATTTTGAATCAATTAATATAGAGTCTTCGCTATAACACCGGGGATTGAGATTAATTTTTATGCTATCAAAAACCGCATTTGTAAAAGTATACACGGGGTTAGCAGGCGTAATTGGATAAAATCCCATCATTGAATAAACCACCCAGGCACTCATTGTTCCTGTGTCATCATTACCAGGAAGACCATCAGGCCCATTTTTATAATATTTTTTTATAAGTTCCGTAACTTTTACTGAAGTTTTATATTCACTATCCTCAATATAATTATACAAATAAGGGTAAAGGATATCCGGCTCATTTGCCATATCGTAATACCCCTCATTAAAAATCTGGTCCAGCTTATTTTCAAAAGTTTCGGATCCCCCCATCAAATTCATTAAGCCATCTATATCGTGAGGCACCATAAATAAATATTGCCAGGCATTACCCTCTATATAGCCAACATTCTTTTCAAAATTAGCTCCGGCGAGTGGATCAATAGGTGTATACCATTTCCCGTCACTATATCTAGGCTGTAGAAATCCAGTTTCTGGGTTATAAAGTTTCTTATACGACAAAGCACGGTCTGAAAACATCTTATAGTCACTTTCTTTTCCTAAACTCTTTGCCAATTGCGCAATAGCATAATCGGCAATATTATATTCCAGGGTGGTGGACACAGGTCCCGGAATTCCGCTATCAACTCCTACATAACCGTTATCGATATACTGTTTAAGCCCAGGACGTAAAGGATTGTTAACTGTATCAAGCGCACTTTTCAGCATGGCTTCATAAGCTTTTTCCACATCAAAATCGGTTAAACCCCGTAAATATGTGTCAGCTAAAACAACTGCTGCCGGATCTCCTACCATGGTAAAAGTTTCGGTTGAATTTAATTCCCATTTTGGCAACCATCCATTTTCATCATACATAGCTAACATGGATCTTACCATCTCTAATTGCTCTTGCGGGTAAAGCAAGCTCATTAATTGATGGTAATTCCTATAAGTATCCCATAGTGAAAAGGTGGTATACCTTCTTCCTTCGGTTTTACCAATCTTACCTGTAGCTATTTCAGGATACTCTCCATTAAAATCATTTAAAATATTAGGATGAATTTGAGTATGATATAAAGCCGTGTAGAAAATGACTTTATCGTCTTCACTTCCGCCTTGAACTTCTACAACTTTAAGCTTCTTATTCCAGGCTTCTTTTGTTTGTTCATAAACTTCCTCAAAGGATGAATTACCAACTTCTTTTTCTAAGTTTTCCCGGGCATTTTCAATGCTCACGTAAGAAACACCAATCTTAACCTCTATTTCCTGGGGTTCTTTAAAATCGTAAGTCATATAAGCTCCAATACTATCACCCATAACTTCCCTGGTAAAACCTTCTTTTATTCGGGTTTTTCCATTATAAGTCATCCATTGCGCTTCCTCACCTTCGTAATTATAAGGAGTTTTCCAGATCCCAAAATCCTCTGCCGGTTTTGAAAATTTTGCCACAAAATAAACTGGGTAAGCTGCTTCCGCATTATTATAACAAAAGGAACCCACAGTTCGCATTCCTTCAATTTCGGTAGGAGAAACTATGTGCACCATGGCTCCCTGCTCATTGGTAAGCCCTAAGCCTAAATTCAATAAAACATTAGCTTTCCCAGCCGGAAAGGAATATCTGGAAACACCGGTTCTGGTACTAGCCGTGGCTTCTGCTTTTACCTTATACTTATCGAGTTCAACTGAATAATACCCGGCCTTCGCTGTTTCCTCAGAATAAGTACTCCCGTATTTTAAATGATCTGTCTCCAATTCTCCGGTAGTAGGCATGGTGATAATAACTCCAAGATCGGGGCAACCTACCCCACTCATATTCACGTGTGAAAATCCTGTTAGAAATTTATTCTCATATACATACGGATTAGACAACCACTGGCTATCCTTTTCTAAAGGATTAAGATCTATTCTTCCCGTAACATTAAATGGAGAAACACTTGCCATCCCACGCGGCGCAATTGCTCCCGGATTAGTAGCCCCGTAATTAGAGGTTCCTATAAACGGGTTTACAAAATCTACCGGAGCTTTCTGTGCTGATATAAATCCGAAAATTAGAAAAGCCAGCAGAGGTAAATAA